>JANXUN010000429.1 GCA_025356185.1 Gemmatimonadaceae bacterium | reverse complement strand
ATCTTTTGTTGTATCCGTGTTTATCAGAGCTGTTCATCCGTGTCAGTCAGTAACGAAACCACCCGACTCGCACGAATCCCGCCGCACCGACTTACCGCAGCGCTCTCGCGAAACAAAACTTGCGCCCGATCGACAACTCCGATCGCGAAATCTTCACATAGCGCGCAATTTTTTCGGGATACACGTCAATGCTCGATTCGTGAAATCCCGCGCTCAAGAACAGTCCGTCCGCGAGCGAAATCGCAAAAATCTGCGGGTACCCGCGCTGTTGCGCGAGATCTTCGGCAGCCGCGATCAGTCGACGACCAATGCCGCGTCCCTGCGCCGTCGGTGACACCGCGAGCGACACCAACTCAACCAACGACGGCGAATACTCGTCAAGCGCGACGCACCCCAACACGGCACCGTCCGCGTTGCGCACCACTTGATAGTCGGCCAAATGCGTCGTCACAAACTCTTCACTACGCGGCAACGTCAGTCCATCGGGCGCAAACAAATTGTTCAGCGTAGAAATCGCGGCGATGTCGCGCTCTTCGGCGTGCTCAACTTCAATCGGTGCCGTCGTGACAGGTTTGCGCGACGACTCGCGCTTCGCAGCGGGTCCTGGTTTCACCGCGAGGCGTACACGCGCGTTTTCCCCGCGGCGTCAAAAAGCAAAACGTCAAACGCATCCTTGCGACCCCCTTCCATCCCCGGCGATCCACTCGGCATCCCCGGCACCGCCAGTCCGCGCCCGGCCGGCTGCTCGGCGAGCAGCTTGATCATTACGTCAGCCGGTACGTGCCCCTCTATAGAGTATTTGCCGACACGCGCGGTGTGACACGACTCGAGTTTTTCCGGCACACCAAAGCTGCGCTTCACGGTCGACATGTCGGTCATGTCATGCACCGTCGCCACAAAGCCCGCCTTCTGAATGTGCTTCACCCATTCTTTGCAGCAGCCGCAGTTGGGGTCTTTGTAGACGACAATGTCGCGAATCGGTGCGCCCGGACTCGCAGGTTTTGCAGCGGGCTGCGCAACGAGCGCGTGCGCATTTACGCCACCTAGCGTAAGCGAGCCTGCGATCGTTGTAGCGAGCGCGGCCAGAAAAGAGCGGCGCGTCGGAGTCGGCGGGATGTTCACAGTCATCAAAATGAGGTCCAGAGACGTACTCCAGAGGACACCAAACATAGCATGTTGGGCGTCCCGTAGGGTACAATAGCTATCCCGCCCTCGCACCTCCTACCTCCCGACCCTCGTGCCTTCTCGTCCCACCCTGCGTGGCTACGACCTGCTGCGCAATCCGCACTTAAATCGCGGTAGTGCGTTCACGCTGGAAGAGCGTGATACCTACGGCCTGCACGGCTTGATTCCGGCGCGCGTGTTTACGATGGAAGAACAGATGGACCGCGCGCTGTTGAACGTCCGTCGCACCGCGACGTCGCTCGGTCGCTACATCAATTTGGCGCGACTGATGGAGCGCAACGAAACGCTGTTCTATCGGTTGGTGATCGATCACATCACCGAACTCGTGCCGATCATTTACACACCGACCGTTGGCGAAGCGTGTCAGCATTTTGGTGAAATCTTTGGACGTCCGCGTGGTTTGCACATTTCGGCCCGTGATCGCGGACGCATTAAGGAGTTACTTACCGCATGGCCGTCGCATCACGTTGAAGTCTTGGTCGTCACCGACGGCGAACGCATTCTCGGACTCGGCGACCTTGGTGCGCAGGGCATGGGCATCCCCCTCGGCAAGCTCGCACTGTACACCGCGTGCGCCGGCATTGACCCCGTGCGCTGCTTGCCGGTGATGCTTGACGTCGGCACCGATAACGTCGAGTTGCGCGAGTCGCCGTTTTATCACGGCCTGCTGCAACCGCGTTTACGCGGCGCCGAATACGAGTCGTTGGTGAAAGAGTTTGTTGACGCGGTGAGGGACGTGTATCCGCAGGCGCTGCTGCAGTGGGAAGATTTTGCGACCGATAACGCGTTTCGATTGCTTGAAACACATCGCACCCGGATACGCTCGTTCAACGACGACATTCAAGGCACCGCCGGTGTCACGCTTGCGGGTCTGTATTCGGCGTGTCGCGCCAATCACACCACGTTGCGTGATCAGACGGTGCTGTTTTACGGCGCGGGCGCTGCAGCAACGGGCATCGGTGAACTCATCGTGACTGCAATGATGGAAGAAGGACTGAGTCGTGCGCAGGCGCGTCAACGCTGCTGGTTTTTAGACTCCAAAGGTTTGGTGACGGCGGCACGCACCGATCTGCAGTCGCACAAGTTGCCGTTTGCGCACGAGCACGCGCCGATTGCGACTCTCGAAGCCGCGGTGCGTGAACTCAAGCCCACGGCGTTGATCGGTGTCGCGGCGCAAGCCCGTGCATTTTCCGAACCCGTGTTGTCGGCGATGGCCGACGTCGCCGAACGACCGATCATCTTTGCGCTGTCTAATCCGACTTCGAAAGCCGAGTGCACGTCCGAAGAAGCGTATCGTATGACCGATGGTCGCGCGATTTTTGCAAGCGGGAGTCCTGCGCCCGCTGTCACGCTCAACGGGAAGACGTTTACGCCGTCGCAAGCCAACAACGTGTACATCTTTCCCGGTTTGGGGCTGGGTGTTGTTGCGACGCAGGCGCGAGAGGTGAGTGACCACATGTTCCTCGCTGCGGCTCGCGCGCTCGCGGATACAGTGAGTGAAAAAGATCTCGAGAAGGGTTCGTTGTTCCCGCCACTTGAATCGATTCGCGCCGTGTCCGTCAAGATTGCGGCCGCTGTTGTGCGTGTGGCGGTCGACGAAGGGGTGGCGACGGCAGAGATTCCCGACGATATCGAGCGTTGGCTGGCCGATCGGATGTATCAGCCGGTGTATCGTGACATTCCGCCGGATCGACGTGGGTCATTGGACGCGAACGATGTCGCGGTGCCATAACGTATTGCCGTTGGACGTTTGTACCTGCGCAGACGGCGCATGATGTCGACTTGCCGTCTGCGACTTTCTCAAGGACATTTGCTGCTATGACTGAACAATCGTTTCCAAACGCGCGATTCAACGGCAACGAACGTCGTCGCAATCCGCGGCTGCGCGAGCTCGTCGACGAGATGTTGGCGTCAATTCGCGCCGCGCACAACGTAGACCTGTGGACGCCAGAAGAGCGCGCGCGCTACGAGGCGGATATGTCGCGCATCATGCAGTCGGTGCGCGAGCACGCGATTGATTTTGGGAATCGCAAGTAGCGAGGCGTTACCGCGCACCCGGCGGCACGCCAAGCTGCCGCGCTCCATCAATCAGCTCTAACCAACTCAGTCGCGGTCGACACCGCGGCGTGTGTCCCGTTGACTGCGAAATGTCACCGAGATTTCCACGCAGTATTGCGTTGGTCGGATTGAGCGCGAGTGCTTGGCACAAATACAGCAGTCCATGCGGTAGATCGCCGGTCGACAAGTACGCACCGGCAATGCTGTTTAACAAGCCACTTGTCGCTCCCTCGTCCTTATCGAGGACGGCCGCAAGCGCGGGATCGCTCAAGCGATCGCTAAGCGCAATCACATTGTCGTAGTGTTGCGCGCGAAATTCGCACGTCGCGACATTGGCCAGCGCGGCTGGATATCTGGGCTCTTCACGCACTGCGCGCTGCGCGAGTCCAATTCCGTCCTCGAGCGCGCCTTGATCACACGCGATGCGCGCGAGTGTGACCAGCGCGCTGCTCGAGTGTGGGTTTTTTGCGAGTGCATCCGTAAACAGTGCGTGATCGTCTGTCCACACCTGCGTACGCTCAAGGCTCGCCGCAAACAGCGCCAATAGTCCCGCGCCTGCGAGCAACATGGTCATGCGTCGTTGAAATGCACGCTCTGTGTCGAGCAAGCGTGTTACGACGAGTGTCATAGCGGCGCACACGCCAATCATCGGCACATACACGTAATGATCAGCAACCGTTGAGACTCGCTGAAATGAAAACGGAATGAGGCCGAGTACCGGCGAAAGCAGCACAATCGACGCAGCGAGCGACTGCGCCACTCGCGCGCCACGACGCCAGCGCCAAACGCTGTAGCCTATCGCGATAAGCAGAGCGGCTCCAACGGCGATTGTCAGCATGGGCGGTGGCGTCAGCGAATCCCGCATCACTGCGATCGCCAAGGGCGTTCGTCCGTAGTCCACCGACAACGTCGCAGGCCAGAGCAGCTTGATCGCGTAAAAACCGATGGCGTCCAGCGCACTCACCATGCGCTGCGTGAACGGCACGGTGAGCGGAGTCAGTTCCATTTGCATGGCGCGCGTCCACCACGTCAGCGCGATCACACACAGCGTCCACGCGCAAAGCATGACCCACGATGCGCGGTGCGCGGTGCGTCCTGTCGCGCGCGACGACGTTTTCTGATACAGGCCCAGCGCCAGCATCGCGACCAGTGGCACCGCAGCAACGCTTGGCTTGCTCAACATCGCGCCAGCAAACAACAGCGTTGCTCCGAGCGTGCGCGCCACGCGTACCGCATTGTGCTGTGGAAATGCGACGAGCACCGCCGCGAGTGCCAGTGCCGTTGCCAAGAGATCGCGCCCGCCGGAGATCCACGCCACGGCGCCAACTTGCAACGGGTGCACGGCAAAGAGCATCGCGCCAACGCCAAGCCCGACCAGCTGCGATGACGTCAGCGTGTCGTCACGCGCTGCACCACGCGTTGCACCACGCGTTGCACCACGTGTTCCGGAGCCGAACAACACGCGACGCAGCAGGAACATGACCATCACCACATTGGCCGCGTGCAACGTCGTGTTGAATAATCGAAACGGAGCAGCCGAGCCCGCGCCGAGTTCGAACAGCACGCGCCAAGTCGTACTGATGACGGGCACGTACAGTCCAAACCACGGCGCCGTCCAGAGTCCGCGCCACGCGCCGTCTGCGAAGGATGGGTTGCGCGTGATATTCGTTTGATCATCCCACGACAACAACGGCGCGTTGTGCAACGACCAACTGACGGCGAGAGCTGCGACAATTAACGCGGCAACGGTCGCGATGAACGGCCATGTGAGCGATCCGGCCGCGCTTTCCCGTGCAGTGCGAGTTGTTGTATTGCGCTCAACCTGCGCGCTGGTGCGTGCGATCGGCGTGCGTCGTGGAGTGGGCAATGAAGAGTCACAGGGTGAAGACTCCGGTCATTGTCGAATTGCATGCAACACAACAAGCGCACGATGCAAACCCATTGCTTCCAACAGTCACGCGTATTCGCGCCTCATCACGTGATGGAATTCTGGTCCGACACATGGCGCGTGACGCCGATGGGACCACCCGTGCAATCGTTCACCGAGACGCGGATTTTCTGGGTGTACCCGATGTGCTCAACGAGTTCGTCACGCACATCGTCCCGCGTGCGTTACAACCCGAATTCCCCGCGCGCTTGCCGATTCGCAAGCAGTTGCGTGGCAGAGTCGGCAACCAGTGCGTCGCGGCTGGCGTCAATCGTCGCAGCGCGTTGCTGCTCACGCCGCGTCACAAGGTTCCAAAAGTCATCACCCTTGGGATCCGCGCTACCATCCGTTGGCAGCAACGCGTACATCGCCTTGTACATCAGCGAGAATGCCCAAAACAATGCAAGCATATCGGGAACCACCAACACCACGCGCGTGATCGCGTTCACATTCGCCACTTGATCGTTAAACGCCGGCGTATTGAATGGCGCGACAACGATCTTGTAGTTGATCAAATAATTCGCAATTCCGGCTGCAGCATTTGTTAATCCAATTATGACGGATGCCTGCCGGAGCGCGCGCACGACGCTCGGCTCGTCCATTAAATGGTCGAGCGAACGTTCTTCTTCTGGACCTTCAGGCGCGAGTCCTTGAAACGCGATCGACCGCGTTACCGGACGCAGCATGAACGCCGAGCCGCCAAAGACGAACAACGCCAGCAGATAGCTCGCACTATCTTTGAACGCGAACAGTGCGCCGCTCACATACCAAAATGCCAATGCGCCACGCATGATCGCACCAAAGCCCGCGTACGCTGAAATGAAATTGAATCGGCGCGTGATGACGAACAGATCGAGCAGCACCCATACAACAGGCACGAACGCAGCCGTGAGATACGCGGGCAGCGTGCCCATCCGAGCCGTGCCGTACTTCAAAATCAAAACCGGCGCCACCGCGCCGATGAGGATATCGAGAATCAGTTTGATAGACTTCTGCATCAACGCAATCTCATTGAGCTGTGAATGATTCGGTAGCGGCGCCGTCGCGCACCGCTACCGTCCCGAACGGGGTTTCAATCCCAGCGTCGTATTCAGCCACCGCACGAACGGCGTCATTGCCGCATACTGTTTCGCCAACACGTCAGGGAGCTTCGCGCTCTGTATATCAGTCACCTTGAGTTCACATCCAGCAGTAAACGACTGATAGCGCAGCCACGCACCGGCCTTGTGATCGGCATCAAATCCGCGCGGCATGCGCGACAGCCGCGGCGCCTCTTCACTCAATGCGCCAAAACGCCGCTTGAATGCCCTGGAAAGCACGATGTCTTCAAAGCCCTCTTGGTCATCAGCGAGTGATTGACGAATGAGCGTTAATGCAGGGCGTGGCGGCATCCAAATGCCACCACCGCAAAATGACCCGCTGGGCTCCATGTGAAAGTAGAAACCCGCACCGCCATGGGCCGCGTCGCCACCCACGCCGCTCCCTGCGTCGCCATGATAAAACCAGCACGCCGCGTTCGTTTTGTATGGCGACTTGTCGTTGGAAAATCGTACGTCGCGATGAATGCGAAACATCGATTTCTTTGGCGACCCGACAATCTCTGGCGCAAAATCTGCAAGCCGTACGTCGACCTCTTCGATCAGCTGTTTCATCGGCGTGCGCAGCGCATCTTCGTAATCGTCACGATGCGCTTCAAACCAGTCTTTGCGATTGTTTTTTGTCAAGCCTCGCAAAAACGTCAACGCCTTGGGGGGAAATCCACGAAAACTTTCTGACATATCGCGTCCGCGCTTACGGATGTGCGGGAAACAGGAATCGCAAGAACAATCCAGTGCGTTCGCCCCACGCCCGTTCATCGTGCAGCGCGCCTTCCGCTTCCATGTACTGCAGATCGACGCCCTCGCGCCACCCTTTGCGCAGCAGCATGCGATGCAACAGTTGCGTACCCTTGAGCATACGACGTTCCCCGGTGCCAACGTCAAGCCAGATACGCAGCTCCGGGCGCCGGGTATCAGAGGCGTTGAGTTGGCGTACGATCCATCGGTCATCCCACCACACCGACGGCGATAACAGTGCGAGCTTGCCAAACACCGCCGGGTGCGTGAGCCCCATATGCAGCGTCAGCAGTCCACCAAGTGACGAACCGGCAAGCCCGGTGTCGCTCGCGCTGCGGCGTGTACGATAATGTCGATCGATAAAGGGCTTGAGTTCGTACACCATCATCTGCGCGTACCGGTCCGCCATGCCACCGGCGTCGTGCGAATGATCGCGCGTCGGCGTGTACTCGTCGATGCGATCGCGACCGGCGTTGCCAATCGCAACCAAAATAATCGGCTCAATGACATCGGCGTGTATCAACGCACGCGCAGTGGTGTCGACACCCCACTGCACTCCAAACGGCGACATCGGGTAATCATCAAATACGTTTTGCCCATCGTGCAAGTACAGGACTGGGTATCGCCGCTCAGGTTCCAACGCATAGTCGGGCGGCAGGCACACCACCACGTCGTGCGCATGCGGCAAAAAGCGCGAACGCACTTGGGCGAACTGCTCGAGCGACCCAATGATATGCGGCGCGTGTGCAACGCGCTCTTCGTTTAATAGCCCGGCGTGCACCATCGCCGTTAAAACTCGACGAGATCAGGCGGTCGCTGTCCTGCGGCAAACGCGTCCATATTTGCCAGCGCGCGCAACCCCATCGCCGTGCGCGTTTCAATCGTGCCACTGCCCATGTGCGGCAACAACACCGCGTTCTCCAACTCCCGCAACTCCGCGACCACGGTTGGCTCCCACTCGAACACATCAAGGCCTGCACCGGCAATCGTTCGATCGCGCAAGGCGGCGGTGAGCGCGTACTCGTCGACAATGTCACCGCGCGCCGTGTTGATCAGAAATGCGTTGGGCCCCATCATCGCGAGACGCTCGGCGTTGATGAGATGATGCGTATCGGGCGTCGACGGACAGTGCAGCGACACGACGTCAGCACGTTCGAGGAGTTGCTCGACCGTCGCGACCCGTTCCGCACTCCCAGGACCCGCCGTAGCCGGATCACTAATGCGCACATCACGCGGGGCGTAATACAGAATGTGCATACCGAGCGCTGACGCAGCTTGGCGCGCAAGCGCGCGACCAATGCGTCCGTAGCCAATAACGCCCAGCGTTTTTCCGCGCGGGCTGTGGCCCATCATATGCGTTGGACGCCACCCCGACCACGCGCCGCTGCGCAAATGCCGCTCGCCTTCACCCAAGCGGCGCATGGTCATGAGAATGAGCGCGAGCGCGATATCGGCCGTGTCGTCGGTGAGCACATCGGGCGTGTTGCTGATCTTGAGCCCCGCCGCACGCGCGGCAACGCGATCGATGTGATTCACTCCGGCACCAAAGTTCGCCAGCAGTTTGGTGTGCATCGTGCCCGTGAATACGTTCGCGCGCAGCGCGTCCGTCACCGTACATAGTACGATGTCCGTGTGCTTGAGCACATCGGTCATCTGCTCTGCAGTGAGTGCGACATCCATGCGATTGAACTTTGCGTCGTACCGTTGCGCGATGGCGTCTTCTACCACCTGCGGCAATTTGCGCGTCACGACAACCGTTGGTTTGACGCTCATCGGTTCTCGCTCACAATCGTGTTCGCAGTGCGCATCATGCTGGAGGGCGTCACGCCGGCACGCGCCACGAGTGGAGCGCAGCACCAACACCGGCGCCAAGCGTCACCGGAATACCGGCATCAAGCAGCGCCATCTCGACACCGCTCAGTGCACCTGCAAGCGACAGCGCGTTGTTGTCACCCAAATGTCCGATGCGAAATACCTTGCCCGCGAGCTCACTTAAGCCCGCGCCGAGCGACACGTCATAGCGCTTGAACGCAATGTCGATGACTTTGGCGGCATCGACTCCCTCAGGCACAACAACAGCCGTCAGTGAGTTGGACGCGATCTCCGGACGCTTCGCGCACTGTTTGAGCCCCCATGCGCTCACGGCGGCACGCACGCCGGTGCCCATGCGTTTGTGTCGCGCCGCGACGTTGGGCATGCCTTCGTCGAGCAACATGGTGAGCGATTCGTCGAGACCAAACAACAACGACAGCGCCGGCGTGTACGGAAAATATCCCTGCGCATTTTGCACGCGCATCGGACGCAAATCAAAGTATGAGCGCGGTGTCGTGACCGTTGCCACGCGCTCAAGGGCTTTCTCGCTCATGCCGAGAATGCCTAAACCCGCGGGCAGCATAAATCCTTTTTGCGATCCGGCAATCGAGCAGTCCACGCCCCACGCATCAAATTGAAAATCGAGGCTCGCAATCGAACTCACGCCGTCGACATACAACAGTGCAGGATGATTGGCGCGGTCGATCGCGGCTCGCACCGCGGCCATATCCGTCGTGACACCCGTTGCCGTTTCATTGTGCACGATCAACACGCCTTGAATCTCGTGCGATCTGTCCGCCACTAACGCTGCTTCAATCTGTGCGGGATCGGGCACGTCGCCCCACGGCGTCTCAATCACATCGACCGTGTATCCCAAATTGCGCGCCGTCTGAATAAAGAGGTGCGAGAACTGTCCAAAGCGAACGGCAAGTAACCGCGCACCGGGGTTTTGCGTGTTGATCAGCGACGCTTCCCACATGCCGGTTCCCGACGAGGGAAACACGAAGTGCTCACCTTTGGTCTGATGCACGACCTGCGGCAAGCGCGACAAAATCGAACGCGCGAACGCCGGAAATGCCGACGACCGATGGTCTTCACTCGCGCGGTGCATCGCGCGCAACAGACGGTCGGGAATGGGCGTCGGCCCAGGAATCTGCAAAAAGTGTCGGCCGGCCATGTTCAGTTCACAGCGGTTGAATGGTGTGCGTGGTCATCGTGTTGCTCGTCGTCATCATCGTCGTGATGCGCATCGCCACTGTGCACACCATCGTGCGCGACCGCGTCATCATCGACGAGACTCTCATCACGGTCAGTCTCATTCGGATCGAGGGTGCGCAGCAACCGACGACACAAACGCGCGAGCCGCGACTTTTGCTCGCCCGTGAGCTCACTCATCAAGTCGACAATTGCCGCCGCGCGCGCGGGGGTCGCAAGCTCCAACACCTTGCCGCCCGCATCGGTGAGATGCACGGTGATATAGCGCCGATCAGTGGCGTGTCGTTCCCGCCGCACCAAATCGCGCGCCGCCAGTGCGTCGATGATCGCGGTCATCTGCGCCTTACTACGACCCAGTGCCTCGGCGATTTCCTGCTGATGCACCGCGCCGCGCGTTGCGACGGTATCGAGCACGCCAAATTGCGATGCCGACAATCCAAAGGGATGAACGGCTGCCTCAACACGCACCGCGGCAAGCCCTGCTGCTCGCTGCAGTCGTCCGTACGCGTCCAGCGCGCGTCGTCGTTTCTTTTCGCCCTTTCCGCTCATGCGATTCGTCCCCAAGAGGTCTTTCCAAATCTACCGACGGCGCGCGCTACGGCGCTGGCAGTCGCGACGGTGCGGGACGTAACGAAATCCGGCCGCTGTGCTTTTCTAGATACTCTGCTTCCCGCCCCCTGTCTCCGTTCCTGCCCCCTGCGACCATCGCTAGCGAAATTTCGCGCGCCGTGTGATCTCGCTGTCGAGGGGAGCAGGAACTGAGACAGGGAGCAGAAAGCAGAGTATCGAAAAACAGCAAAGGCTCGTTTAGCGCAACAGCTCTCTCGTCGCCTCGTGAGTCGGGCTGGTCAACACCCGCTCCGCCGGTCCCTCCTCGGCGATCGTCCCTCGCGACAGCACTACCACGCGGTCCGCAACTGTTCGCGCGAAGTCGGCGTCGTGTGTGACGATCAGTAGCCCGCGTCCAGTGTGCGCGAGTGCACGCAGCGATTCGCCTAACGCAGCCCGTCGCGCCGGATCAAGTGCCGACGTGGGTTCATCCATCAGCAACAGCTGTGGATCGGGTGCCAGCGCACGCGCGATGGCAACACGTTGCGCCTCGCCGCCCGAGAGTTGTCGCGGATAGGCGCTCGCGCGCGGCAATACGCCTAACGAATCAAGCAATCGTTCGGCGGTCGCACGCGCTTCGTCTCGCGTACGACCGTGCGCACGGACGGGCGCGAGCATGACGTTGTCAATCGCAGTGAGATGCTCAAAGAGTGCGTGACTTTGAAAGACCACCCCTACACGCTTGCGGAGCTCGCGAAGTTGCGACTGACGAGGTATCGGCCCCGGCCGTAGCGCTACGTCGTCGATGGACACCGAGCCCGAAGTAAACGCTTGCAGTGCGGCGATCACGCGCAGCACCGTCGATTTTCCTGCACCCGACACGCCCATCACCGCGCAAATCTCGCCAGCGTTCACGTCAAGCGTGACACCACGCAAAATCTGCATGTCGCCTCGCACCACTTGCAGATCGCGAACATGCAACGTGCTCATGGCAACCTCCACTGCTGCTCAAGCCGACGCGCGACACGCGAGAGTGGCAGCGACATCGCGAGATACACCGCCGCGCACAGCGCGCCCGGCACCACCCAACTGCCCACGTTCGTTGCGTAGATCGCCGTTTGTTTCGTGAGCTCAACAACCGTGATCACTGAAACCAGCGATGAATCTTTGAGCAGCGCGACAAAATCGTTCGTCATCGGCGCAAGCGCTAATCGCAGCGCCTGCGGGCCACGCACAAGGCGAAGAATTTGAAATTCCGACAATCCGAGCGTTCGCGCCGCTTCCAGTTGAATGGTAGGAATTGATTCGAGTGCTGCACGATAAATCTCAGATTCGTACGCGGCGTAGTTAAGCCCGAGTCCCAGTACCGCAGCAACAAACGCCGGCAGTCGCACGACGTCGGCAAGTCCGTAGTACAGCACAAACAGTTGCAGCAATACAGGCGTGCCGCGAATGACTTCGACGTACACGGTGAACAGCATGCGCACAACGCCATTTCCGTACACGCGTCCGGCGGCAATGGTCACGCCGAGTGCAACGGCAAGCGTCATCGCAAGCACGGATAGCAGCAGCGTGATGACCGCGGCGCGCAACAGTGCCGGTAGATACGTCATCATGGACGTTTGCGACGCGGTGCCGCCTGCGGTCGACGTTGGTGCAGATGGCGACGCAGCGGACGCTGGCACAGCGGACGATTGCGCTGTCGCCCGTTGTACCGTACGCGCTTGAAACGCAGCTTGCGCCGAGTCCCATACATTCCATGTACGATAGAGGCGCTCGAGTGACCCGTCACCCATCGCTGCACGCAGCGTCGCATCAACAGAATCGCGCAGCACACTATCGCCCTGCGCCATCACAATCACGTAGTGTCCGAGTGCGAGCGGAGCAGCTTGCACGGTGAAGCCGCCTTGGCGTCGGAACGCGCGATCGGCAATGATGTTGTCGAGCAGCACCGCATCGACGCGTCCGGCCGTGAGATCGGTGTACGGATGCACGTCATCGTCGTATGAAACAGGCACGACACGGTACGTCGTGCGTGCGTCAAGCAGCATGTCCCATGCAGTCGTCGAGCCCAGCGTCGCGACGCGCTTGCCACGGAGATCGGCGAGTGTATGGAACTTCGCACTGTCACGTGTACGCACGGCCAACACTTCGCGAAACTCGTAGTACGGAATTGACACCGCAAATCGTGAATGCAGCGCGGCTTTGTCTTCGAGTCCCGACATGCCCATCGCAAAGTCACCACGCGCGACCGATTGCTGGATCGACGCCCACGCCACCTGCACGAACTCTGCACGCCGTCCCAGTCGCTTCGCAATCATCGACGCAATCTCAACGTCAAAGCCGCGCACTTCCGCTGGGTTCGCGGGGTTTGCTTCCACGAACGGCGCACCGCCTTCCGCGTCGCCACCCCAACGCAGCGTCGGTTGCGACGCTGGCGATACGGCGGCGCGAATACTGTCGGTGTGCGTCACCGTGGAGCCCGACGAGCATGCGCCGGCCGCGACGGCCGTCGCCAGCAACAACACGAACGTGCGCGCCAAGCGAACGTGCCGGTCGATCATGGCTGCAGGCATCGCTGGCAAAGTTGCAACGCTACCGCTCGTAAAACGGCGGCGGCTCGATCCCCAGCGCGCGCAGAAACACATAGCCCTGCCCGCGGTGATGGATCTCATTGTCGACGACGTAATTCATGAGATCATAGATCGGCATTTTCCATTGACCGAACGCCGTGTCGACTTCCTGCCATCGCGCAGCGGGAATCTGCGCGAAGAGGGTATTGATGGTGCCGGTGTCCTTATCCCATCGCGCAAGGATTTCCTCTTTCGTGGCCGCTTTTGCATCCTCAAATTTGGTCCACGTTCCCGTCACAACACCCTTGAGCGTTGGCACCGCCATACTAAGCATTTCGTTCGCGAGGTCGGAGAACGGCCGCATGCCACCGACGGAGTAGCTGAACAATTTGTCGTCGGGAAATGCAGCAATCGTGCGCCGAGTCAGCGTCCGATGACCTTGCCACGCCGCAAGAAACTGCTCGGGAGTGATGACGAGTGTGTGCGCCAATGTAGGACTGCTCCGCGAAAAAAGGATCTGTGAAGTGTGACTCCAACCTAACGATCAATTCACCCGCGTTGAATGCCCGCGTGTCGCACGGCTATCCGTTCAGCGATCACCGATACCACAGCCTTGATCGTTTCCTGCGGATTGACACCCAACGACGTCGGGAGCAGCGACCCGTCGGCGATATACAGGCCGCGCACGCCATGGCGCTCTCCATCCGGTGTCGTGCCCGATGATTCTGGATCCGTGCCCATGCGACAGGTGCCGTTCACGTGCGCCGAAAACATCGCGATGCGGTTGGCGTCCAACGACGCGCTGGCGAGCGCCGGGAGATCTTTTGTGGACCGCATCCGCACGGGCGACGCATGCATGCTCACCACTTCACGAGCGCCGTTCGCGAAATGCAGCTGTGCGGCGGCGTGTTGGGCGGCCCGCACGCGACGCCGTTCCTCAACGCCTAACGCGTACTCGATAGAAATGCGACCACGTTTGTCGATCGAAACTGAACCATTGGGTTTCGCGCGGTCCGCGCCGTCGCGTGTGAGCGCAACGATGACACCAAGCTTTCGAAAGTTACGCATCATCGCCGCGTGATCGGCGCCGAAGCCGGGCATCGCCGCAGATGCGAACGACGGATGCATCGGCGGGCAGTGCATCCAAAATCCGTAGTCGCTGTCGTTCCATCGCGAGAATTCATCGCACACAGACGACAGCGGTATCCCGGTGTTCACGAGAATGTCGTGGTCGTATACGCCGATAAGCGCGGTGGTCGGATGCAAGCGCAACCATTGTCCGACTCCGCCGCCACCAAAGCCCGAGCGTTGTAGCAGTGCCGGGGTTTCAATGGCGCCCCCTGACACAACGACCAACGGAGCGTCGATCGTGAGCGCGCGAGGCGGCGAACCATCACGACCATGCATCTGCGCATGCACGCGTTTGATCGGCGGCGTTCCGCTGCCACCATCACGTTCACGTTGTTCAACGCGCGTGACCTGCGAGTCGGCGTAGAGCGTTGCGCCCGCCGCAAGTGCGCGGGGAATGAAGGTGAGCAGTACCGATTGCTTGGCGTTGTGCCGGCAGCCCAATCCGCAAAAACCACACCGCACGCACTTGCTCGCGTTGATCACCGCCGATGTCGCGTGCCACCCCAATGCGCGCGCACCATCAAGCAACAGGCGGTTGTTTGGCGAGTGCGCATCATCGGGCACAACCCGCGCGTGCACTTCGCTTTCAATGCGATCAAACACCGGCGCTATCTCGCTCGGCGACATTCCATACACGCCGGCGTGTTGTGCCCACTCGTGCAGCACATGATCGGGTGTGCGCAGCATGATCATCCAGTTCACCAACGACGATCCACCAACGGCTTGCCCTTGCACAAGGGCAAACGCGCCATCGTCGGTGGTGCGCAGCGCGCCGTCGGCATACAACTGTTCGTTGAGCGCGCCTTCGTTTTCGGTAAAATCTGCACGCGTGAGATACGATCCGCGTTCCAGCATCACGACGCGAAATCCCGCGTCGGCCAGACGACACGCAGCGACGGCACCACCCGCACCGGTGCCTATCACAACGACGTCTGCCGAGACGTGCGTGTCGTGCGATATCGTGGCAGCGGTGAGCACGTTGGGCGGTGCTGGCTCATGCGCGAGCGCGCGTGGCAATTGCATGTGGCCACGTGCGACAGGCTCACTA
>JANXUN010000381.1 GCA_025356185.1 Gemmatimonadaceae bacterium | reverse complement strand
GCCGAGTCCGCGCAATACCTCGTCACCGCTTACGCCACCGGTTCGCCCTGTCGTCGTGGCTGGTCCTGTTGCCACGGTTCTTGTGTCGCCCAATCCAGGTGCCGCGAAAGTTGGACAAACGCTCGTGATGGCGGCCGTGGGAAAAAACCTGAATAGCCAAACGTTTCCAACGACGTTTACGTGGTCGTCGCTCGATCCCGCGATTGCGACGGTGAATGCGTCGACTGGCGTCGTGACCGGCGTCGCCGTGGGAACGACAACGATTCGTGCCACGTCAGCGAATAACATCGTTGGCACGGCGACTGTGAACGTCACACTATCCGTCGGCAACGTGACGGTGAGTGCGGGCGGTCCAAACCCCGTTGGCTTTCAGACGCAAGTGTTTGCTGGAGGAACCGACGGACTTGGCAACGCGATCACCAGTCAAACACAGGTGACGTGGACGTCGTCCGACGCAACCATTATGTCGGTGACGAGCACCGGTGTCGTTACGGCGAAAGCGGTCGGCTCGGCACGGATCACGGCGACGTCGAAGAGCGACGGGACGTTTGGGTCGACCACCATCACGGTGACTGCACCGAGCGCAGACGCGACGGCGCGTACCGGGCACAACACCGATCTCGGTGTTCCGACCGATGCCGATCCACGCGACGACTTTATTATCACGCGTCGTCAATACACGCTGTCCTACAATCCGAATCGCGCGGGTCCGAATTGGGTCAGCTGGAATCTTGACGCGACGCACAAGGGCAGCGCGGCGCGTTGCAACTGCTTTACCGCCGATCCAGCGGTCGCCGCACTCGGATTTCCCGCGTATGATACCAACGATTGGATCAATGGTGGCGTGTACTCGCGCGGACACATGTCGCCGTCTGCAGACTGGAACATTTCCGACGCAGACAACGCGCCAACGTACTATTTGTCCAACATGCTGCCGCAGAATCAGACGTTAAATGGCGGAGCGTGGGGTGATCTTGAGAACTACCTGCGCACATTAGCAGTGGGCAACACTGAGATCTACATCATCTCAGGTCCGATCTATACGAAGAATCGCACCGCGCCTGGCGTTGACGGACTTGGGTTTCTGAACAGTGCGACGCAGCCCAACAAGATTGCGGTACCGGATTCGATTTGGAAAATTGCGATCGTGGTGCCAAGTGCGAACGACGTGGCGCAGATCGGTTCGCCGTCGGATGTTCAAGTCATCGCGGCAAACTTTCCGAACAACGCGACCGGCGCCGGCTCGTATACACCGTATCTCACGACGATTGAAGCCATTCAACGCTCCACTGGCTACAACTTCCTGTCGCGAATTCCAGAGAGCGTCCAGTGCAAGCTGGAAGTACGCAGCTGCGTGCCGTAAGCAGGACTTGAGCCCGTGACGAGCCAGCATTCGCTGCGTTCGTCGATCACTGTGGTCAGCGAATGCGGACCACATCGGGCTTCACCAACGCGAATCGCTCAAACACGAGTGGATCGTGTCCCGGAATAATGAGCCGCTTCGCGCTGGCCAACGTTTCCATTCGCGCTTGCGCCGCCAGATTTGAGGCTGCGTTGAGTGTCTGCGCGATCGGCACGTGGTGATCGAGGTTTTCGTACAAATACATGTTGTCGGACGCGATCACCACCGTGCCTTGCGTGGTGTTCACACCGGCATACTGTGACTGGTACGTGTGCTTGCCGCCAGTATAAACCGTGATGCCCGGAATGATTTGCTGCGCGTCACCGTTCACCAGCGACACTTTGCCGGCGCTGCGCAGCGCGTCCAACATAGCCGCATCGGGCGCATCGATCGCGCGATCGAGTACTTTGCCGGCCGCATCAATGTGGTGCTCCACTTCCTCGCGCTGAATCCAGATCTTTGCATTGGGAAACAGGTTTGCGCCGTCAAAGTGATCCCAATGAATGTGCGAAATGATAACGTCGGTGATATCCGCCGCGTTCACGCCCGCGCGCGTCACTGCGGAGTCGGGTCGTATGTAGTTGATGGGTTTCCATCGCGCGATGAGATCCGCGCGTTGAAACCCCGCATCGACAAGCACGTTGCGACCGTTTGAGCCCTTGAGCAGCCACACCGTCATCGCGATGTCGAGGCGTCGCGATGTATCAGCGCCCGCAATCAGCCCCGATATTTTAAAGTTTGGTACTGACGCGTATCGAATCGCGTAGATCTCCCACGTGATCGGCTGCGGCGGCAACGCAGTATGGCTGAGTCTTGTCGCCCCGACCAGCGTGCCAAGCCCCGTCGCGATCATGATGCCTCGCGCGATCCAGCGTAGACGGGCCCGAAATCTGTCAATCAACGCGTTTGTCACCAGCGAGACCTCGCTCGAAAGCATGAACGTGGGAATGTCGATGTGTGAACTGCTTCGTAGAGCCGTCGCGCGATTCTGCGCCGTTCCTGCGCCATTACTGCGTCGCTATGAGATGATGCGCCTTCTGCGCATTGTCCCTGAGTACCATGCGTGCGAGTGCTCGCGCACGCTCTGACGTAATCTCGCCATCTCGCATCATGCCCGAGAGTGCGACCGCGAGTGCATGTCGCGCGTTATGTGACGCAACCCATGCCACCTGCTCCCACCCCTCTGCATCGCCGCCATCAAACGCGTCAGTGCCGAACAATACTTTCTCGGGCGTATCGGACAACCACATCCGCAGCGTGCGCGCGAGTGCATCGGGTGCCGCAAGAATATCCATCATCGAGATGTCGGCGTAGACATTGGGCTTTGCAAACAGCGCCATGGTTTCATCGACACGCGGCCATCCGCCGTGCAAAATCACAAACGTCGTTCCACGCAACGTCGGATCATTGAACGCCGACTCCAAATTGTGCGGGGCGGCGCCATCCGTATCGTAAAATCCGCCAAAGCCTTCGATGGAGTGAATGTGCACCGTGAGTGACAGCGGTCCGGCGGCGCGCGCGATGACGCGGAACAGATGGTTTTGCAGCAGCGTGTACTCGTCGTGCGTTGGCGTTCCGCCGTTCGCATATCGCGCATAAATTGCGCGCGCGGCGTTGACATCGGCTGGCTCGAACGTGAGTGGGCGCAAATACGCTGCTTCGAACTTGATTGCCACTGCACCGTAGTGTTTCTGGCGCGCGAGTGTTGGAGCGACGACTTGCTGCTCGTAAGCCTCCAACGTGGGCGGAATCCGGGCCAACCCGAGGTCGGCGAGATAGCGCGTGAGCAGCTTCGCCTCAAGCGCATACAGCGATCCGACATCTGGCGTTCGCTTGGCTTCGGCGGTCACGTCGAGCGGAAGCATGAGCGCATCCACAAATGACACCCACCGGAACCGATTTGCCGGAAGCCCCGCGCCCATGGCGACGCGATTCGCGAGCTGTTGGCTAATGTGCATCTGATCAAGCACCCACTCGCCGTACTTCTCACCCCGCTGCTGTATCGTCCGCGCACGACTCGCGGTGAGCGCCGATGCGAACGCAGCGCCCGTATCGGTTTCGCTCACACCAAACAGCGCGTGCTGTGCGGCGCGAAACAGTGGATGTTCGGGGCGCAATGGAAACGGCACCACGAACGGGGGGATCGCGTCGAGTGGCAACGCGTCGTATTCCGAGTCTTTCGGCGCGCCCGTGGCAACGAATCGCATCGGGTGTGCATGCACGTCGATGGCGCTGAGCGTATCGATGTACCGCGCAAGATCGCC
>JANXUN010000380.1 GCA_025356185.1 Gemmatimonadaceae bacterium | reverse complement strand
CAAAGATCAAATTGAAAAACTGGTCGGTGGCGAGGATCCCAAACGTCCCCTAACCGATCAAGCGATCGTAGAAGTCCTTTTGCAAACCGGTGTGCAAATCGCGCGACGGACTGTCGCCAAGTACCGCGATCAGCTCGGCGTATTGCCGGCGCGCATGCGGAAACGTGTCTGAGCGCGCCGTCCTGCATGATCGCGAGTTTGCACCGTACACGGGCGAGCGCTCGATGATGACGCGTCTCGATCGCACCCACGCCGCCGTTGATGTCAGCGTGCTGGTGCCCGCGAAAGATGAAGCCGGCAACCTGTCGCTCTTTGTCGAATTATGCGACGCGATGATTCGCGAACAATCGCTCACGTACGAAGTGGTCATCATCGATGACGGCTCACGTGACGATTCGTGGTCGTTGTTGCAGTCGCTCTCCGCGCAGTACGCGTTTTTGCGCCCGGTGCGCCATCGATCGCAGCGCGGTATCGCGGAAGCCTTGCGCACCGGATACCTCAAGGCACTCGGCGATATTCTCGTGTTTTATCCGGCCGATTTGCAATTCAAGCCGGAAGACATTCCACGACTCGTGGCGCCGATTCGCGACGACAGTTCGGATATGGTCACCGGCTTCAAACAGGGCGTGTACGAGAAAGCGTTTGTGTCGCGCATTTACAACGGCTTAAGTCGCATGCTGTTTGATATACCCGTTCGCGATTTGAATAACGTAAAAGCGTACCGTCGCGAGATCATGACCGCGCTACCGATGCGACCAGATTTTCATCGCTATATGATCGTGTTGGCCGCGGCGCAGGGATATACAGTGACGGAAGTCCCGATCCCACTGTACCCACGTCACGCGGGCAAATCAAAGTTCGGATGGTCGCGGATTCCCGTTGGCGTGCTCGACATGCTGGCGGTGTGGTTTGAATTGCGATTTGGTCAAAAGCCGCTGCTGGCATTCGGCATGTTAGGCGCCGGGTTGTTTGCTGTCGGCGTGCTGTCAGGATTGTCCGCACTGGGCTGGTTGTCCGTCACCGGACAAGGACAGCGGTGGGTCTGGACGCTCATCCAAACGTGCCTTGTGCTCGGCTCAATCTTCTTTGCGACGGGTCTACTCGGCGAACAGATTGCGCAACAGCGCGCCGAAGTGCGCGAACTTCGACGCGAGCTTGATCAAGATGCGCGACGCCGCGAGCAGGCGCGCACCGCGTCGCCCGCGAACAGCGACACATAGCGCATCGCGGCACGCGTGCGCGTTCTGTTTGTCACGCACAACGTTCCGCGATTCGCGGGTGACGCCGCAGGGTCGTTTGTTTTACGACTCGCCGTGGCGCTACAACAGCGCGGCGCACGCGTCGATATCATCGCGCCGTGGGCACCCGGACTCACGGCGACCGGTACGATCGAAGGCGTTACGATTGCGCGCGTACGGTACGCGTCGAGTGAATCGCAGATGACGCTCGCATACGACGGCACAATGGTGGAGCAGGTGCGTGCGTCTTGGAGCGGTCGCCTCGCGCTGTTGGGATTGTTGCGAGCGTTCCGACGCGCGACTCGCGCAGCGATCGCGAATGCAAGCGACGCGGGCGATCCGTACGACATTGTCCACGTACACTGGTGGTTTCCGGCGGGGCTCGCCCTGCTTGGTGCACTGCCACCCGCACCCGTGCGCGTGCTCACAATGCACGGCTCTGATGTGCGCCTTGCGCAGGGAGTGTGGCCCGCACGCGTGATAATGCGACGCGTGCTCGCCATGTTTGCAGTGCGGACGGCAGTATCCTCGTGGCTTGCGACCCAGGTGAATGTCGCGAGTGGTGGACTGTCCGTTGATGTCGCGCCTATGCCCGTAGATACCGATCGCTTCGTCGTGCGAAACGACGTCGCACGCGCGGGCATTTTGTTTGTCGGGCGACTCAACGCGCAGAAGGGAATAGCCGATTTGCTGCGCGCGCTCGCGCAGCCCTGTTTGGCCGACGCAACACTCGATGTTGTGGGTGATGGCCCCGACGCTGGTGCGCTACGACAGCAGGCCGACCGCGATGGCATTGCATCGCGCGTTCGTTGGCACGGATCGCTTTCGCAACCGACGCTCGCGTCTTTCTACGAGAGCGCACAGGTTGTGGCGATGCCATCGCGTCATGAAGGTCTTGGTTTGGTCGCAGTCGAGTCGCAGCTGTCGGGTACTCCAGTCGTTGCGTACGACTCTGGCGGTGTCGTCGATGTGGTTAAACCGGAGGCCGGCGGGACGCTGGTTCCGCCAGGCGACATTGTTGCGCTCAGCGACGCGCTTGCAGCGTTGCTGCAAGATCCTGCTCGCGCAGCGCGTGCTGGCGCAGCGGCGGGCGCTGAGATGCGAGCACGCTTCAGTCCCGCTGCTGTCTCAACGCAATACATGTCGTTGTACAATCGCGCGAAGGCGTCACGCAAAGTATGACAGCGTCGCGACGCGCCGTGTGGACGGTGCTGCAAATAGTCTTGCTCGCCGTCGTGCTCGTGTTTGCCGGTCGAC
>JANXUN010000359.1 GCA_025356185.1 Gemmatimonadaceae bacterium | reverse complement strand
CGACGACATCGCGTGCGCGTGAAAGCATCGTGTTTGCGCATCGGGGGACAACTGGACGAAGGGCGTCGCCCGTTTGATTGCGATGAAGGTCGCAACGCGCGAGCCCAGCACGCGAATCGCTTGCGCCACCAGTGCGCGCCGATGCGGCGGCAGCGGCGCAATGCGCGCCTCGCATCGCGCAACGAGCGCCTCGATCGTTTCGTCCGACGGCGGCGCGTCGTTCAGTATGCACTGCGCGAGCGCGGCGAGCGTCGCGCGCTCGGCGTGAGAAAAATGCGCAGACGCGCGCGTAGTCATGGTCACATCGTACGGCGGCGGTATGCACAACGCAAACGCACGAGCAACGATCGTGTCGTCACTCGTGCGTGCATTCATTCATCTCACCACGCGAACCTCGCGCGATCTACACCGCTGTTTTCGAGACTCTGCTTCCTGCCGCCTGTCTCAGGTCCTGCCTCCTGCGACCATCGCTAGCGGAATCTCGCGCGCCCGTGTGATCTCGCTATCGAGGGCAGCAGGGAGCGGGAACCGAGACAGAGAACAGGGAGCAGAGTATCCGACCTGCTCGTTACCCGATGTGCGTATCAAACAGCATCTTGGTCTCGTCGTTGAACAACACCCACAACGAGTACCCACCAATCAGCGTGCCAATCGGGAACTTGAACAAGCGAAACGCCGACACCGCGATGATCAGGTACCGCGCCCACTGCTGGTAATTGAGCAGGCCAAAGCTCGCAATCAAACCAAACACGCCGATCGCACCGATCACCACCGCGATCAACGCGCTCGCAATCGTGCCCACCACCGCGCCAATGATCTGCCCCGACATCAGCGATCCGAACATTCCGTTGAACAGCACGAACACCGCGCCAAGCAAATACAGCGCGCTGTAACACAGGTTGATGATCGCGACAGCCTTGACGTGGGTACGCATGTGGCGCTTCTCCGGGTAGGTGATGAGTGCGACAGCCCTTACGGACGACGCTCGGCAAAGGATTCGCGCACGCCGCGCAAGAGCGGCACCACCTGATTGCCGAGGCTGACCATCGCCACGCCGCTCACGATCACCAGCATCGCTACAAACGCCTGCGGCGGCATGCGCTCGCCGGCAAAGACGACTCCCAACAGAACGGCGACCACGGGATTCACATAGGCGTATGTCCCCACTGCCGTTGGCGTCGTCACCCGCAACAACCACATGTAGGTCGTGAACCCGAGCAGAGAACCAAACACGATCAAGTAGAGCAACGCTAGCCAGGAGTCGGTCGACACTTCTGCGACCTTGAAGTCGAATATCTCGCCACTAACAGTAGATAATAGCAACAGTAAGGCGCCACCTGACAGCATTTGCATAGAAATCGCGAGAATCGGCGACGGTAACTTTGCCTTTCTTGAGAACAGTGACCCGATCGTCCACGACAATGAACCCAACGCCAGCACGATCGCGCCGATCGGTTCGACCGCCGCGTTCTTAAATGAACCGTCTGCCGGGAGCACCAGCAAACCCACGCCGACCAAGCCCAGCGCGACGCCAAGCCATTTGGTCAGACCCGGCTTCTGACCCTGCACCACCTCGCACAACACCAGCCACAGGGGCACCGTCGACACGATCAGCGACGTCATCCCCGAGCTCACACGCTGCTCGCTCCACGCGACGGCACCGTTACCAACAAAGAGCAGCAGTGCGCCAACAATGGCGGTATTCCGCCACTCCAATGCCGTCGGCTTTGCGGCGCCGCGTAATCGCGCAAACGCGTACAGCCCGCCCCCCGCAATCAAAAAACGCACTGCGCCCATCACAAACGGCGGGATCGTCGAGACGCCTACGCGAATCGCGAGGTACGTCGAGCCCCACACTACGTAGATGCACAGAAAGCCCAACACGAGTTGCAACCGAGTGGCTTTTACTGGATGCGCAGTGCTCAATGTCGACGAGTTTTCATCGTGAAGAGACAACGCGGTCGCTCACCAGCGACACGCGGTCTCGACGTTGGATTGCACGCAACGCCGCATCACCGGCGGCGAGTCCGCCGATAACGATGTAAAGATAAAAGGTGTAGAAGCGCCACCAAATAAGAGATGCTGCAAAAATCCCGGCGGGAATCGATGATTTGAGCATTTCCGCGAACGCGCCTTCGATAAATCCACCACCGCCTGGAGCAGGCACTACCACGCCGCCGTAAAACAGTGCAAGCGGCCACAGCACCAATGGCGCAAGCGAATCCATCGTCACGGCAAACGTGCGATCACCCAAAAACACGAGCAACGGCAGCGCAGCCACTTTGCACACCACATGCAATACCGATCCAGCAAACGCTGCCAGCAGGTAGCCGCGATGCGCGCTTCGAAGCGACTGCACTGACGTGCGCAGCTGTCGCAACGTGCGCTGTACTACGCGCCATCGTCCCGCATGCAATCCGATTGCGCGTGCCCAGCTCGGTGACGGTCCATGCGCATTGCGTCGCGCGAGCAGCAAACCAATTGCTCCGGCGCCGAGCACCGCAGTGCTGTAGCCGCCGACCAACGCAAGTAGGCCACGAACGCTGGCGCCGCGATTTGCGAACATGAGCGCGAGCCCCGCGCACACGAGTGCCAGCGAGCACATCTCAAGAAACAGCTCGAGAAACAGCACCAGCACGCGTCCGGCAGTGGGCATGCCGCTTTCGGCCAGCACTAAAAAACGCGCGGGTTCGGCACCAGAACGTGCGGGCGTGATCGCGGCGGCAAAGTCGCCACCCAAACACACCCGAAGGGCGGTGCTGAACCGCAACGGCAACCCGACCGCGAGCGCCGACGCCTGAATCTTGAGCGCCCGGGTGCAAACCTCGACGACTAACGCCATCAGCGCCGCCGCATGTGCTTGCCACGCCAGCCACGGCAGGCCGCCCTCAGGCCAATTGTGGCTCACAACCCACGCCGACGCGCCAAACATGGCGAGAAAGGACACGACGGTGATCAACCAGCGCAGGGGCGTCATGCCCGCAACTTAGCGAAGCGCTTCTGCCTCGAACCGCTGGCGCCTCGGCTTCCCTGCGGGCTATCGTTTAACAGCGCCGACTCGCATCAGGTGATATGCGCCCTGCGTTGCACGCGTCTCGTCCTTTCCGAGGTGGTCATGTCCGCTCCCGTAAATCGCCGTCAGTGGCTCAAGTCCACAGGCCTGGTTGCTGGTTCGTCAGTGTTGCTGCCTGGCGTGCTGCCCGCGCTCGATGCGTCACATGCGCGTCGCGCGATCGCCTTTCGCGACATGTCACGTGCGGAGTACGCCGACGCGCTCGTGCAAATGGAACGCGATGCGACCACAGCACGCGCAGCGGCTGGCCCCATCCGACTGTCGTCAAACGAAAATCCGTTTGGCATGTCGCCCAAAGCCAAAGAATCGATCATGGCGGCGTGGCCGGAACACAGCCAGTACCAGCTGCAGTCGATTCCGGAGTTGAAGGCCGTCTATGCAAAGAACATTGGCATGGACCCGTCCAACATTCTCATCACGCAGGGTTCAAGCGAAACGCTCTCGATCGCTGACCTTGCGTTTAATCTGCGCGGCGGTGAAGTCGTCACGCCGTGGCCGACGTTTGAAGGGTTGCCGCGGTACGCCGATACGATGGGCCTCACCGTCCACCGCGTGCCGCTCACGGAAACACTCGGCCATGATTTTGTGGCCATGGAAAAGCAGGTCACCAACGCCGTGAATTTGGTGTTCATCTGCAATCCGAATAATCCGACCGGCATTCTCGAAGACGCCAACAAAACACGCGACTTTGTGCGCAGCGTTTCCAAGCGTGCATTAGTTGTCGTTGACGAAGCGTACCACGACTTTGTGGACGAACCGTCGTACCGACCGATGCTGGACATGGTGAAGGCGGGCGAGAATGTGATCATCTCGCGCACGGCCTCCAAGATTCACGGCATTGCCGGATTGCGCATCGGATTTGTTATCGCTCGCCCCGATATCATCGAGCGCATGAAAGGGTATGCCACCGGCACACCGAACGCGTTTGGTTTGCGCGCGGCCATCGCGTCGCTGCAAGATTCGGAGTATCAGGACTACGTACGCAAAAACAATCGGGAAGGACGCGCGCTGCTCACAAAGACGCTCGAGTCGATGGGAAAGAAGGTCGCAAAGTCGCAAGCGAATTTCGTGTTTTTCCAGTCGGGCACACCCGCAGAAAAAGTCGGCGCTGCGATGAAAGCCAAGGGCATTTTGATTGGCCGTCCATTCCCGCCGTTCAACGATTGGACGCGCGTCAGCATCGGCACGTCCGAAGAAATGAAGCAGTTTATCGCGGCGCTTCCCGAAGCGCTGCGCGTGTAACTGCGAGACCGCTTACGTGCCGCGCGGTTTAGCGCGGCGCGTAGCGGTGGCAGTGAGTGGATCCTCTGGCCATGGATGCCGAGGATAGCGACCGCGCAGTTCTTTGCGCACGTCAAAGTAGGATGAACGCCAGAACCCAGCCAAGTCGCGAGTGACTTGCACCGGACGTTGCGCGGGCGACAACAGATGGAGCGTGATTGGCACGCTCCCGTCGCACAGCATCGGTGTGGTGTTCCATCCAAACACTTCTTGCAACTTGACGGCGAGCACCGGCGCAGATGCGTCGCTGTAGTCGAGCGCGATGCGCGAACCGCTCGGCACGTCCAAATGCGTGGGCGCAAGTCGATCCAACGCACGGCGCTGTTCCCACGACACGAGTGACAACAGCACGTCGTTCCATGGCAATGATTCGAGTTGACTCCACGAGCGCACGCCGTCGAGATGCGGCGCGAGCCACTCGTGCATAGACACCGTAAGCGCTGTTGAGCGCACGTCGGGCCACGTGTTGTCGTGTGCGTGCACAAACGCGAGGCGTTCGCGCGTGCGTCGTGCGGCGTCGCTTATCGGCAGTGCGTCAACACCCTCGCGCGTGATTTGCGCGAGCAACGTTTCGGTGACACGCGTTCCGTCGACGTCGCGAGTAATGTGCTCGTCAAGCACTAACGCTCCAAGCATGGCGCGCCGGTACGCGCGCACCGATCGCGACGGCTCATGCCATTCAACGTGCGTGCCGGTCACGATATCGCTTGCAAATACCTCGCGCACTTCGTCGAGGGAGAGAGGCGCCGCGCGCGCAATGCGGTACTCGGGTGGCACGCCTTCCAGCTCCGCAATCGCGAGATACGGCGCGGCCGACAGCGCGTCTGTGCGCGCCAATGCCGCGCCAGTTCCCGAGCGCAT
>JANXUN010000319.1 GCA_025356185.1 Gemmatimonadaceae bacterium | reverse complement strand
CTGCTGCCCGACGACTCGTCAATCAGCAGTCCGTTAGTCGGAAACGCGCCGCCAACACATCGCGACTCAAGCGGGAACTGCGTGATGTAGTTGGCCTTGTCCATTGACGGAATGTCGGTGAACAGCGCCGGTGCGTTGTGTTGCTCGCGTTTCAAAAACGCCGCGTATGCAGGCACTGTACGCCGTGCATGACGATATTCGCGCCAGGCGCCGGTTTGACCGACACGCCAACGCAGCGATTCAAAACCGCGCAGCAGAAAGACGGTCGAGCACACACCAGTCGCGTGCAACACTCCCACTACCGGTGATACAATGCGGCTCACAAGGCGCGTAACGCTGACACTCATGCGCGATCACCCATGCGACACATCGTCGATAAAAATCGCGTGCTCGTCCAGTCGATAACTGCGCGGCGGCACGTCGCTACGCCCCAGTCGCGCAAGAAACCACAGCGATTCGTTTGCAGGGGGAGCGCCAACCTTACTCACCAGTTTCGCGTGCGCTTCAACGTTTGTAATCACAGAACCAAACGGATGCAGCTGAATGCCGCGTTGTGCAAGCTCAAGCCATACGCGACCCAACATCGTTCCGGTTTGAATCCAATCGGCAGGGCCCGCGAACGGACCGCGCCACCACGCCACGGTACGCGTTCCACGCATGCCTTGCACAAGCATCTCGCCACACACTTTCGCGCGCCATCCTCGGCCCCACTTTGTGTGCTCGTCAAAAAATGCTTTCAGCAACCATCCGGGAAAACGCAAACAGTGCGACCATAGCCCGTCTTTCTTTGACGCCGCTTCGTCGTCGGTCGTTCGAATCCACTTGCGAAGCTCAGTGCGTCCCGCGTCATCATCCAAATCGCGAAACAACGTGAATCGATTGAGATCTTTTGTCCATTCCACCATCTCGTGATCGCTCGACGACGTCATCGTGTGCCCGAGCTCACGACTTATTTGTGCGACCGTTTCGAGATCCCTGTCGTCGACAATCGTGCCGTCGTACGGCAAGCGCGATGTTTTTCGCGTGAGCAACAGTGCCCGATTCCATCGCGCGTCGCCGCGTGCCGGTGCGAGCGTGAGTCGCGCAAACAGTGTCGGCGTCGTTGCCGTGTAATCGATTGCCGTCCCAACGTACGCTGCGTGGACTTCAACACCGCGCGGTCGCACCGCGACGCTCAAGTATTCGACGAACATTGCCAACCCTAAGATCGTGAACGCCGATGTGGGATCGGTTTGCGGGAGCGTGCGCGCCGGATCAATCAGCAGTTCGCATTCAGTCGACGAAATCACACGTAGTCGCCACGGCTGAATGTTGTGCGGCGACGGCGTCCATCGCGCGTACGCCGCGCCTTCGCGCCAGATACCGCTGGGGTCGCGATCCGTACCCGGTCCGCTCTCGGGTGTGGCCATGCCGGCCACCGGCAGCTGAAACATGCGGGCGCACGCGTTGAGCATCGGCGACAGCGTCGCGAGCCCGAGGGCTTGCACCATTGTTCGGCGTTTCATTTAGGCAATAATACCGGAGCGCGCGCGCGGACGTTCCAAGACGGAATGCAATTGCCGCCGAGCGTCCGCGTTTCACTCAAATATTGTCTCGGCGCGGTGCGCACCCCTCTTGAGAAAGATCGACGTGACGAGAGAGAGCAGAGAGCCGATTATTGAGAGCCGCACGAGATTGGGGATTGCAATTCCAGGTGCGGACAGAGTTGAACGAATGGTCTCAAGAGACCGGGCGCTCTGCCCGTGAGCGGCAAATTGCGCGAACTGCGCGTTGGCTACCTCATCAAGGAAGTGCGGATAAATCCACGCAATTGTGACGAGATTGTACGCGGCGTAGACGAGCCCTGTAAAAACGCTGATCGTGACCCCACAGACGAGCGCTTGGGAATACGAGAATGCCGCATGCGGTCGAGTACGCGAATACCAGAGTGTGCCGCACACCATGCAGCAGAGCAGCACGAACACGCTGACGCCCATGCTCCATGGCGCGAAGTAGACGCCACTGAGGTACATGACGACTCCAGTAGCAGCTTGGATCAAACCGGCCACTAGTCCCACCACTACCAAGTCGACTGGGTTTCTCGTTTCGGCCATCGAACTTGCTCCATACGTGCGAGTAACTGAGAATGCGAGGCCCACCAACAGACGGGACTTAAGGCATTAGGCCGAGGACGACATGAGAGGGTTTACCAAACACCGGTGATAGTCGCGTCACACCGCGAATAAGAGCTACTTCGTAGGCCCCAGTTACTGAGGGGTGCGGGTGCCCCAAAACATCAGGCCAAGCGCTACGACGCGAACCCAATCGCCTTCAACGATGTGTCGACGCCGAATCCTCGAAAAACACGATCCCACAATTTCGCAAGCGCGAAGCCGAGAAACACGGCGCCGATCGTCTTACCACTAGATCGATTCATCAGGACTCTTCCTCGGCAGGCTAGGGGATGGAGAAACCGACGGAACGATGTACGACCGCAAAAATGTGAAGCGCCGACAACGGCGCGGCAATGACGCCGGAATCGGGCGAGCCTCTCCTCACCGTTGTCCATTCTTCGTAAACGGCACCATCCAAATCGATGAACCCGAAAGTCGGCCTACCGTCAGCAGAATCGACTTGCCATCGGGTGCGAGCATATAGCCGTCAACGCCGTTGAGTGTCGGACTTAAACGAACGAACGGTTTTGATGCGTCGAGCGGACGAAGTAGCAAAACATTTTTGTGTGATGGATCATCGTCGCGCATCACCAGCAGACCGCTCTCATCTGGCAGCCACGTGACAGATTCGACGTAGTCCGTCTTTCCGCCCAGGTCGAGCGGCGATCCGAATTCAGTGATCGTGCCGTCAATCGCGACATCAAATATTCGAACAACGGCGCGATTATCGCGCGACGCGTCACCATATGCGACGGCCAAGCGTTTTCCGTTTGGTGACCACGCGACGCCGATGTCACTCCGTGCGGTATGCAGTGCGACGCTCTGCTTCACCGCCGACTGCGGGCTAGTCGTCACGAACAGTGCAACTTGATTCGGCCCCGTCGAATCGACGTAGGCGAGGCGATCTCCGCTCAGCGCACCATCACGCGAACGTTCTGCGATAGTCCGTGAGATACTGCGCACCAACGTCAGGTTTCCGACACGGTCCAATGCCTTCACATCCACGCGATCGCCGTGCAGCTCCGCGATGCCAGTCGCATCTTCACTTGCGCCCCAGTTTCGTGGACAGCATCCGGACAACACCGAGTCGGCGACCTTTCGCGCAATGCCAGTCACACGATCAATCGCGTACGCCACGCGTATTGGGTTCTTCGCAAAAGCGCCGTTGATCGGCTTGGGCGTGCGTGATACGGGAGAGCCGAATCCGAGCACGTGCGTTTTGCCCGGCAGCAAACCTTGAATCGTTTCGATTTCCGGCGGGAGAGTGACCTCGCGGATCGTCGCCCCCGACAGCGTCGTCGTCAACAGTACTTCGCGACCGTTCTGCGGGAGGACCCGCAGTATCGTGTCGCCAACTACTCCAAAAGGCCATCCGCTGCTCGCCGAGCCCAACGTCTGCTCGCTTGACGCGGCCAGCGAGTATCGAACGAGGCCAATCTTCCACGTCGTGGTCGCCGACAGCAGTCCCCGCCCGTCGGGCGGCAGCACGAAGTCACCCGTCGCAGGCATCAACAGTTTGGAAAGCACGTTGCCGCTCATGTCGCGCAACGCGAACTCTGTTGGCGCCGTCGGGTTCTGATCTGCTGCGATGTAGCGATCGTCTCGAAATGCAACATTCATTACGCCACCTTTTGTAACGCGCACAAGCGTGGTCACTGGTCCGCCCGCCACCGGCACACGCTTGATCAACGTCGCGCCGCTGTCCTGAAACAGCACCGACTTTCCGTCCGCCGAAAAGCTGGTGGACCATCCGTCAAACGTAGATTTTGTGGCAAGGGTTCGCGCGATCCCCCCATTCGTCGGTACGATGCGCAGCTCAGGAGATTTTTTCTGAGCGACATACGCGAGCCATTTGCCATCACGCGAGATACCACCGGCAGCGACGAAGGGAACGGAGTCGGTTGATACTTGGCGCACCGGCCCCGTTGGCTGCCCAGTCATCGGGTCGATCGGTACCGACATCACGAACGTCGGTTGAGGCGCGCCGCCTTTGTTCGGTCGATTCGATACGAAGAACACGCGTTCGCCGGTGGGCGAAACAGTCGGGGCGCTATCAAAAAAACCATCGGACGTCAGTCGAAACGGCTTCGGATTGACCATCGACGCCATCCAGATCGATCGCGACGAGTTATCGGGTGTGCTGCGAACAAATACCACCCACTTACCATCGAGCGACAAATTCGGACGACCGACGCGCGATGAATCGACGGTGAACAACGTTCGCACATTTGGACCCGATGGAGCTTGCGCGGGCCCCTGCGCAAACACGGTCGAGCCAATGCAGAGAGCGAAAAATCCAGCGACACAAAGTAAGCGAGACATGATACGTCCGTGGGTGAGAGACGCGCTCATCCGATGCACGGACCATGCCTGCGCGCGTCTGCAATGAAAGTGCAATGTCAGCAACACGATACCGCAATTAGTCGCCCTGTTGATCGTCGTCAGCTGGCAGCGATTTGGCACCATCCTGGTCTCGGTTCGGTTCCACATCGCGAGCAAGGATGCGGTCAAGACGTTGGCGCGAGATACCGAGTTCGCGAGCGGCCTGCCGTTTGTTGCCACTCGTGCGCGCTAATGTGCGTTCAACATGGTGAACAATCGCCGCGTCAAGCGTGATGACGTCGTCGGCGGGCGATTCCGCGGTGCGCGCGAAGTCCAGTGACAAATCGCGCGCATCAATCACGTGGTTGCGCGTGAGCACCGCCGCGCGCGTCAGCGCATTCTCAAGCTCGCGCACGTTGCCAGGCCATTCGTAACGTTCCAGCGCACCGATCGCCGCGTCGGACAAACGGAGCGACTTGTGTAGCTCGCGGCCAATGCGCGCCATCAGCGATTCGGCAATCGGTCGAATATCTCCGCGGCGTTGTCGGAGTGACGGGATGACGATTTCTACGACGCGCAAACGAAAATACAAATCTTCGCGAAAGGTGCCTTCACTCACGAGTTGCTCAAGCGGACGGTGCGTCGCCGCAATGACTCGCGCGCTCGTTCGACGCATGCGTTCTGCACCGACAGGATAGTACTCGCCATCCTGCAACACGCGTAGCAGCTTCGTTTGAAACGCCGCGCTCACGTCGCCGATTTCGTCGAGAAAGATGGTCCCCGTGCCGGCCAGTTCGAATCGACCCTTGCGGTCGCCGGTCGCGCCGGTGAATGCACCGCGAACGTGGCCAAATAATTCACTTTCAAGTAGAGGTTCGGGAATCGCTGTGCAGTTGACGGCGATGAAGGGTTCTTCGGCACAAGACGAGTTGAAGTGAATCGCTCGCGCGACGACTTCTTTTCCGGTTCCAGTTTCACCGCGCACCAATACCGGCGCACGACTCGTCGCGATCGATCCGATAATCTTGGATATCTCGATCATTTTTGGATCGCGCCCCACGAGCCGCTGCAGTTCGAACGGTTCGGATGCCTCTCGCGCCAAATGCTGGGCGCGTCGACGAAGCGCGCGATCGCGAAAGCAGCGCGACACCACCAGCTCAAATTCCTCAAGATCCAACGGCTTCACGAGATACTCGTACGCCCCGCTCTTCACGGCAGCAAGCGCCGTCTCCATGTCTTCATGCGCCGTAATCATCACGACGTCGGTGTCGGGCAACGACTGTCGCAACCACCGAAGAAAATCCAGACCACCCATACCTGGCATGCGCAAGTCGGTGATGACCAGCGCGGGTTCCACTTCGTGGCGAGACAGCATACCCATTGCGAACTCGGCGTTCACCGCGATCTGTACGTCAAACCCTTCGGCAACCAGTTGTCGCTGAAGCGTCTCACGAATCGATCGGTCGTCATCGACGACGAGGATGGAATTGATCACGCGATCAACGGGAGTTGCACCGTGAACACCGCACCGCGACAATCGGATTGACTGCGTACGACATCGATTCGACCACCATGATCGCGCGCCGCGGTCTGTGCCAGCGGCAGTCCCAACCCCGTTCCGGCGTCTTTCCCGCTCACGAACGGCAGAAAGATTCGATCGGCGAGCTCAGAAGGAATTCCAGGGCCATCGTCCGCGATCAGAATTTCGATGTGTTCGCCAACGTTCATCGTTTGGAACACAATACGTCCGCCACTCGGCTGCGCATCAATCGCGTTGACCACAAGATTTGTGAACAGGCCAACCAACTGTGCATCATCGCCCGCGATGGTGTCATTGGCGGCACGCAAATCAGAAGCCATTGTGATGTTCGCTGCGCGCAGGTGAATGGCGTGCACCGCAACAACGCGACGGAGAATGTCATGCACATGCACAGGGCGTCGTTTAGCGGGCGCGCTTCGACTGAGCGAGAGCACGCTTCGCACGACACCGTCCAATCGATTGACCTCAAGCAAACACGTATCAAGCGGCATCGACGCGGAAGACGCTAAGTGTCCGCGAGCAACATCGCGCGCCAGCGCCTGCAAATTGAGCTTGATTGCAGTTAGTGGGTTGCGAATTTCGTGGGACAGCTGCGCGGAAAACTCGCCAAGCACGGCCATCTGACGGCTCGCCTCGATTTCGCGCATCATCGCGCGTACCTGTGTGAGCATGAGGTCAAACGCCGATACCAGCGCGCCAGCTTCGTCGGGAGAGACGGCAGGTAGTACAGGCTTGAGGTCGCCACGAGCCACGTTGCGGGCGGCAATAGTCAGCGCTTCGTATGAGCGTGTTGTGCGCCCAATAAGTATCGTGAACGCGAACGCTAACACGACCGCAAATAAGATGACGAATAGCAGATCGCGCGCACCCGAGTCGCTTAGTGCCGATGTAAACTCCCCGATCGACGCCGAGGACACCACCATCCATTCTGATCCGGTCACTCGTTCGACAGCCGCAAGACGCTGTGTATCGCGTTCAACATATCGCGCAGTGGTGGCCGAATCGACGAGGTTGCCAATTTGCTGGAATGCGAACGACGACGGATATAAGCCTGACGTCTCCCCAACGTCGCGCGAATCGATGAGCACACTTCCATTCGTGCGATCGAGTACTTGCAGGTAACCGGTGTGGCCGAAGGCCAACGAACGAAGCTGCGACGGCGAGATCAACGCGCTCATTGTTGGATGAAGTACCACTCGGCCGAGTGGCTTGCCGGTGCGATCGTGGCGTATCGGTACGCTGACCGCTTGCGCTTCTTCGACAACTCTGAGGGTTGAATCGGCAGTCGCAGCGGAAAGCTGAATTAGCAGGGAGTCGCGCGGACCACGCAATTCGATCGAACGATACGACGAGCCCATTCCGGTCCACGCGGTGCGCGCGAACGTGTCGGCCGCAGCCGCGCGGTGCCCGATGTCGCGCACAGTGTCCGATGCCAGCGTTTGCAAGAGTGCCTGCGTTTCCGCATTCTCGCCCAACAGCAATGCATCTGATTGCAGCAACGCTAGGCGCTCGGTGAGCATGCGTGCTGCTCGGCGTGCACCGTCCGCTGTTTGCGCAACGAGAATATTTTCAACAACGCGCCGAGCGCGAAGGTAGTCGACGAGTCCCAACGCAACGAGTGGGCCGATCGCAAGGAGTGCGAACAGTAATAGCACGCGATGCCGCAACGACGTGGGTCGAAACAGAGAGGCCTCCCGCTGATAGATGATAACGCGGCCAATCTATGCGCTGTGAGTGCAGGTCGGCCAGACGGCCGACAGGTGGTATTGATTTGATGCCAACGCGGTCACGAAACGCTGCCACCCTATGGCTGTGTCAACCAGCGTGGTACACGCTACGGCTGTGACAGCCGGATGGCACGCCGCGTGCAACATGCGCAGTCCGTAGCGCGACACAACACCGCCCACCACTTTTTGACATCATGCCACGATCAACGACCACTCTTGTCGGATTGCTCTGTGCTTCTGCGCTGCACGCGCAGTCTCCGGCTGCCGCCACGCCGTTTGCGCGCGACATACCAATTCGCAAACTCGGCCCGATCCGCGCCGCGTCGCGTGACACGTTAGGACCGCGCATTGTGGTGCGCGGTCTTTCGAACGGCAATGTGCTCGTCGGTGTGTTCGCGAGTGGCATCGGTCTAGAACGTCGTCGAGTGCTGTTGTTCGATTCGACACTGAAGCGAATCGCGCAGGTCCGCGACTCCACCAGTCCACCGCAACTGGCCAGTTTGCCGGCTGACTCTACGGTGACGCTCGATCCAGCATCGCAGGCGCTGCTGGTACTCAACGCAGAGGGAAAGGAGGTTCGCGTCATGGCGCTTCCGCGGACGCAGGACTTTTCAGCGCTCACAGGCTTTGTGCGCATTCCTGCGTTCGATCGCGCAGGAAGACTCGTGTATCTCGGAACAACTCCTCCACCGCCTGCCGCACGAAACGCGCAGAACACGTTCATCCGAACGCCATTTCAGCCGGATTCCGCTCCGATTGTGCGAGCGGATTTTGATACGCGACGCGTCGACACATTGGCCAAGATTCGGATTGCTCGAACATTGCAATACGACGTATCGGGACCGGCGTCCAATCTCACGATGAATACAACATTCGACATGACGTCGGCGGCAGACCAGTGGGCGCTGCTGAGCGACGGAACGATTGCCATCGTTCGCGTGCAGGATTATCACATTGACTGGATTGATCCCGATGGCACACGCCGCGCAACACCGAAAATGCCCTACGAATGGACACGCTGGTCCGATCAGCGAAAGCAGTTCGTCATTGATTCCATGAAACCAACGCTCGATAGTGCACGCGCGGCATCACCACAGCGCACGTTTCAGACAGCGGACGGTCCGGTGAAAATTACGTGGACATTTGACGTGATCTCGCCAGACAAGTTTTCCGACTACGACTATCCAATCGGTCCTGGCAGCGTGAAGGCGGATCTCGATGGCAACCTGTGGGTTGTTCCGCGATCAACCCGTTTAGCGCAGGGTGGTGGACTGTTGTATGACGTGATCAACCGAAACGGCGAGATCATTGAGCGCGTGCAATTTCCCAAGGGCGTGGTGCTCGCGGGATTCGGCCCACGTAACACCATCTATCTGAATCGCGTCGATGGCAACGTCGGGTTTTTGGAACGAGCGAGCCGACATTGATGTCAGTCACTATGCCCAAGAGCAACCGCTCGGTTTCTTAGTGCCGCGCGCCGCCGAGCACGCCGTCAATCGAAAACGCCACCAACTCAGAGTTATCGCCGCCGCCGGTGGCAAGCACAATGTATTGCACGCCGTTCGCCGTGCGGTAGGAGACGGGATTCGAATACCCCCGACCCGCCGGCAGTGCGCTTTGCCACAGCACGCGCCCATCGCGCGTGTCGAGCGCATACAATACGTTGCCACCGCCGGTCGCGAAGACAAGTCCTCCGCGCGTCACGGTACCGCCCACGGCGCCCGCGACACCAAGCGGAGGAAGTGACACACCCTTCAACAACGGATGATTACGAATTGCCGGCGTATCACCGAGCGGCACCTGCCAAAGTTGTTTGCCGCTATCGAGGTTAATCGCGGTCATGTTGCCGTACGGCGGCTTGTTCAGTGGCAACTGTTGTGGTGGTGTGTGGTCAGCCATACCCGAATCAGGATCGGCGGTGACGCCGAGTCCACTTCCCGCCAGATCAACCGTGTATTCGTAACCGACCGTGTCGTTCGGTACACCCTTTTCGATTCGATACAACGCTGGACTGTTTGTGCCTTTTACGAACAGTGTATGCGACACGGGATCGTATGCAGTGCTCCCCCAACCTGCACCACCAATTGCACCAGGCATAGTGATGGTGCCTTGCATCGACGGTGGTGTGAAGATTGGACCACTGCGATACGTGTTGAACAGTGCGAGCGCTCGTCGCTTGAGTTCTGGCGTGAAGTCAATAAGATCGCGTTCGGTCATCGCCTGCAGCGTGAACGGAGCAGGATTCGTCGGCATCGGTTGCGTCGTTGATGCGCGTTCGCCGGGCACATCGCTGACGGGAACCGGTCGCTCGATGATGGGCCAGATCGGTTTGCCCGTGACGCGATCGAACACATAAATCCAGGCAGTCTTTGACGGCACTGCGACGACGTCGCGCGGCCGTCGGTTCCACGTGATCGTCGCAAGCACCGGCGGCGCAGGCAAATCGTAATCCCACAAACCATGATGGACGATCTGATAGTGCCACACGCGCTTTCCGGTCTTCACGTCAAGTGCAACGACCGACTCCGCGAATAAGTTGTCGCCTTTGCGATCGCCGCCATACCAATCGTTGGTAGGCGTGGACACGGGGAGAAACAGCAACCCGCGCGCGACGTCGAGACTCATCGGTGCCCACACGTTCGTGTGGCCCATGTATCGATACGATCCCTCTTCCCACGTCTTCCAGCCAAACTCTCCAGAGTCGGGAACGGTGTGAAAGCTCCACACACGCCGCCCGGTTTTCACGTCGAATGCTTGCACGTCGCCCGGTGGATCGTTGCGATAACGAATGCGGTCACCCACGCCGTTGCCAACAACGATCAAATCACCGTAGACAATCGGCGGCGACGTGTTTGTGTACTGCAACTTGTTCACGGGTCGACGGAGCGACGCGGTGAGATCGACTTCGCCGTTGGTGCCGAACGACGAAATCGGTTTTCCGTTCGTTGCGTCGAGCGCGATGAGTCTCCAGCGCGCGTTGATGAAAATGCGGCGCTCGGTCCGAGACGCCCACGTTGCCACGCCGCGGTGAACAAAGCCCGTGCCATTCGACGGTTGACCCGCGCGCCAGACTTCCGGATCAAACTTCCACAGCTGTTGCCCAGTGACGGCGTTCAACGCCGCGACCGCCGCGTATCCAGTCGATACATACAGCGTATCGCCGATCACAACGGGTGATGCTTGAAACATTCCGGGACGCGCGGAACGCTGACCGGGTGATTCCCGAACGCCGCGCTCGCCCGTATTCCAGCGCCACGCAATTTTGAGCCGATTGACGTTGTCGCGATTGATGTCGGTCAGCGACGAGTATCGCATTGCTCCGGGATCACCGCTGGTGGTCGGCCAATCAACGCGCTGCGCGTTCACGCGCGCAGCCGTGACGAGCGAGATCAGCATCAGCGACGTCGTGTGCAACGCGGTCATAGCGTTCTCGTAGGTGCGAGCGTAAGTGTATCAGGCGTCCATAGATGCGACCTCAACGATGCACATACGACCGTCGCAAGCACTTCGGCCAACAACACCATGAATGGAATGCCGCACAACGTGTCGGCCAAAACATGGCGTTTCTTCACGGCGTTGGTTTTCGTTCAGAATGAATGCCGTACCCCAACGCCCGGAGCGTGCTGGACCAGTATGGCACGGAAAAATTGCAAAGAATAGCACTAACCCGTAGAATTTTTGCGCAACGGCCGACTCAGCACCCTCACCACACAACGACATGCGGCTCCACACGACACCCGCACGCGTAGCGCTGATCTCGCTCGTGACCCTGTCACTCGGATGCGCCGTGACGCAGCCGGTGCGCGTACTCGGCAAGGGCGAGCGTCGCTGGATCTCATCGATCGGTGGACCACTGCTCCCGGGACACGTACCAAGCAAAGTCATCCCGTACACCAACGTCGGGATGATGTGGGGACGCAGCGACAACCTCACGCTTTCCGCCAACGCCCATCTGTTTGCTGCCGCGTTTGGCGTCGCTGGTATGGACGTCGGGGCGGCGCGACGACTGCACACGCAATCAGGGCTCACTCCAGAAATCACAACACAAGCGCAGCTGTACCTGTTTGCGGGCGCGGCCGGTGTGCGTGCGTATCCGAACTTTGTTGGCACGGCGAGCTACAACGTGGGCCCGCGCACTCTACTGTACGGTGGAACAGCGTTGACGGTGCGGCCATCGGGTGGCAAAGCGTTACTGGCATCGCCGCTTATGGGCGTTCAACGCGATGTCGGTAAACGGTTCGCGCTGCAACTCGAAGGCAAGTGGATGGTTGCGAACATCGATATGCACAGCGGGCTCTTTGAAGGCGAAAGCACTATCAGTGGTCACGGTGGTATCGGGGTGCAATTTGGCGTGCAGGTGAAACGATGACACGCACACGCACAACACGAGTGCGCATCGCACGCGCCGCGTTCTCCACCGCGCTCGGATTGCTCACCCTCGCGCTGAACACCAGCTGCAAAATCGACACAATCGTTTTTTCGGGCGACGTGGTCAGCGAATACAAACTGCCTATAACGGTTGTGCCCGACTCACTTCGCCGCGAGGTCACGTTTAAGTCTGAGGGAGAAACGATCTACGGCTACGTGCTGCGTCAGCCCGGATCGGCGCCGCGATTAACCATGCTCTACTCACATGGAAAGGGCGGCAATCTTGCGCAAGACGATGAGTGGTCGCGTGCAGAATTCTTGTGGAAAGCGGGATTTGACGTGCTCACGTACGACTATCGCGGCTTTGGACGCAGCACGGGCACGTCGAAAGACGAAACGACACTCGAGAGCGACGCGCGTGCAGCAGTTGCTTTCCTGCTCACACAACCGGGTGTCACCATCTCCCGCATCGTGTCATACGGGCATTCGCTGGGCAGCGTCGCGGCGATCTGGCTCGCGACGACGTCAACAGGAATCCGTGCGCTTGTCATCGAGGCGGGCTTTTCCAACGGACAAGCGATGGCCGAGTCGGCCGACCCGTTGGGTATTCCCGTTGGATGGTTGATGGCGCAACCGATGATTAACACCACGCGCATTGCCACCGTGACGGTGCCCGTGCTGATCATGCACGGCGACGCGGACGTTCAGATTCCCGTGTCGCAAGGACGGGATCTATTCGCTGCAGCGCGAGACCCGAAACAACTGGTGATTGTACCCGGCGCCGGCCACGGCGAAGTGCAGAAGACGCTTGGGCTATCAACGCTCGGCGCGTTGCTTCGCACGGTAACGAACGCGGCGACGCCGTAGCCTCCGCCTCGGTGTTGTCGTGAGTTCCGATGCATGCGCAAGCGCAGCTCCTATGGAGACGGCGTTTTCAACCGCTGCACGTCAGGCATGACCACAACGAGCCCGTCAACCGACGTCGTGTTGGAGTGCCCTTGCACGAGGTGTTCCAGGTATCGATCAAGGGCGTAGTCAAACGCATTGGACGGATCTGCATCAACAATTTCCAAATCGGTTCCCGACATGGTGAGTTTCCCAAATCGCAACGTACCGCCGTGAAAGTACATAAAGTTTTTCGCCACTGAGCCTGCGCGATGCGCGAGCGGAATCCTCGCCTCATCGGTTGACCCAAATCTTTGCCGTAGTCCGCCCGGATCAAGCGCTATTGCCGTCAACCGGCCTCGCATCGTCGGCGGCGGCAACATCTCGGTGGGGTTGAGCACAAAATCATCACCGTCAATACGTGCGCCGTGTCCCGGTTCAAGGGTGATCAACTTGCTCAAGCCGCCCAGCCAACGCGACAATGCTTTCACGCCAACACCAGCCACAGAAATCGCTGTCGGGTGCACGCGAATCTCACCATTCGCCGTCAATGCAACAGTCGCGCGAATCCGAAATGGCAACCACACACCTTTACGCAGCGATCCCGTTTGCACCATCTCGTTGCCAACTATGGACACATGCAAGTCGCGAAGCGGCGAGCCCGCGTAGCCAAACACATGTCGGTTGAGCAGCGTCGCGAGGCTGTTGGTATCGATCGCAATATCGCCACTCTCAATGTTCATCAGCATCGACGCTTTGTCATTGAGATTGGGCGGCAAATCTTTTCGCGTGGGCAACATGGTGCCGCGCAAACGCGCTATGGCGAGTACAATGCCAGGCTCGATGTGCATGTTCACATGCTGCATGTCGACGTGGACCACCGCGTCGCGCGACGTGCTGATCTGCGGCGACGACACCGTACTCTGAACGGGTTTTTCTTGCGAAGCCGCCACGGTCACTGTGGTTGTCGCGGCAACGAACGCACACCCCCACAGATGCCGGGACCGCACCATCCGATTTTTGTTCACGACGGTTCTCCGCTGGTGATGCGGGAGTTGTGCGGCATCGAAGAGTGAGCACGAGCACGCAAAAAAACGCCAACAACCCGTGCACTCAACGGTACTGCTGACCTACGTACCCTCCAATCGCCCGAACGGGCTACGTCCGAGTTTTGCAAAATCGCGCGTCTCGACTTGTGTCCAGCTCTATCGCTGCAAAAGTTGGGACACCCCTCTCATTTCCGTGTCCGTCATGAACCGCTCGCTCTCGCTCCGTTTCGCTGTTCTTGCGCTATCGCGCGTCGCCGACGCGCAGAGCGATTCGGTCGACGCGTACGTCCGCGACTTTATTAAGCGACACAACGTTCCGGCCGCGGCCATCTCCGTCGTCCATCACGGCCGAGTGGTAAAATCGGCGGGCTACGGAAAGGCGAATCTCGAACTCAACGTCGCGGCCACCGCTCATAGCGTGTTCGAAATTGGCTCGATGAGCAAACAAGTCACTGCCGAAGCGGTGATGATGTTGGTGCAAGAAGGAAAGCTTGCACTCGATGACCCGCTCGCGAAATATCTCACTGGGCTTCCCGCAGAGTGGAACGGCATCCAACTGCGTCACCTGCTCACGCACACGTCTGGGCTTCACGATTGGGAAGCCGACTCCGCGTTTTCCTATAGACGCGAATACACCACCGCCGAGTTTGTTGCATTCGTCGCTCGGCATCCGCTCGACTTTGTACCGGGTACGCGCTTCGCGTACACCAACAGCGCGCATCCGCTGCTTGGCAAAGTGATCGAAGCGGTCACAGGCGTGCCGTTCGAACGATTCGTCACCGAGCGCATCTTTAAACCGGTCGGCATGCTCGAAACGCGCATTCGACATCAGGCGGACATCGTGCCGAATCACGCCGCAGGGTATGTCGACAACACAGGCGTGCTGGAAAATGGTGAACCGTTCCGACCGTCGATTCTAGCGCCCAACGGTGGTGTGCTGAGCACGGCCGCAGACATGGCGCGCTGGAACATCGCGCTCACGAACAACGTGTTGCTGTCGCGAGCAACGATGACGCTGATGACAACTCCGACCCAGCTCAACGATGGATCGACCTACAATGGCGGGATCGCGTGGTTTCTCGACGACTATCGCGGACATCATATGCAGTTGCACAACGGCAGCACCGTGGCCGGTTATTCGTCGGTGGTCTACCGCTATCCCGCCGACGAGTTGAGTGTGGTCGTGCTGATGAACATCGATCGCTTTAATGCCGTGAATGTGCTGGCCACCAACGTCGCGAGCTTCTACGTGAAAGGGTTGGCGATGCGGTCGCTCACCGCCATCAAAGATCCCGATCCCGCGCTCACCGCGCGACTGCTCACCATGCTTGCTGCTGTCGCCGACAACAAAGATTCCGAGATGCTTGCGCCGAATCTGCGCAATGTGGGCGGACCAGTGCGTACGAATCCCGCGCGCGGATTCAAAGCGCCGAACGCGCGCATGACGTTACTGGAAATTGAAGATCACGGACCCGAAGGAATCGAGCGCTTTGGTCCGCGCGTGCGATGGGTGTATCGGTACAAGATCACGGCGGGCAATCGCACGGTGTACTACACGATAGAGCTCACAGCCGAGCGAAAGGCAGCGCGGTTCGTGCCCGAGGCGGCGTAGCATCGACCGCGGTATCGAGCGAGAACCACAGGCACCGCGCACGCGCGAGTGGTGCCAACGGGCAATGCGCGCTACACTCCCACCACAACGCAGCGTACGAATCTTCCTCCGTCGCCACCCACATGAACAAGCGCGCATTCCTCAAGACCGCGGCCGTCGGCGCGATGTCGTCGCTCATCGCACCACGGCTGATCGCCGCAACGGCTCCCAGCGACACA
>JANXUN010000317.1 GCA_025356185.1 Gemmatimonadaceae bacterium | reverse complement strand
CATTCCTCGCTTCGCGCTTTCGCGCTCCGCTCGGAACGAGTCCGCCTTTCGGGAGGACACGGCCGCCGCGCGGCCTCAAGCTCTCTCTTGCGCAAACAGCGCCCACCGCGTCAACGGAGCGACCGGCGGAGACTCGGCCTCGCGCGCCTGCGCTTGCACTCTGGACGCTAGCGTCAGCACCGTCCCCGACGGCGTGCGCCGGTCTAGGCCTCCCGCCGGCGGACTCGTCCCGAGCGGAGCGCGCAAGCGCGCAGCGAGGGATGCTCCGCCGAAGGGAGTGCCGAGACCGGTGCACGCCTCGAGACGATGCAGCCACGAGATCCAGCAGAAAGCAGCGCGAGGACGTACTCAAGCCGTCCCCTCCCGTTGCAAGGATCTCCTCCGCCGGAGCACGCTGCATGTCACTCACAGTGAGTAGCGCTCAATTCACGCGACGAACCGCGCAGACTCTCGCCATTGCGGCTGTCTGCGCGTCCGTCGCATCCGCTCAGGTCTTACCACCGAATCCCAACGGCCCCAAAGCCAACTGGGCACTCTTCGACAAGTTCAGTGCGGCGAATGTGCGCACCATGACATTCAGCACCAACATCACGCCGCGCTGGATCGGCGAGACCGACTCGCTGTTCTACAGCTGGCGCGATCACACGGGTGAACGTTGGTGGCTGGTGAACGCCGTCGCGCACACCAAGAAGCCGCTGTTCGATCACGGCAAACTTGCCGCGCAGCTCACCATGCTGCGTAAGAAAGCCGTTGAGTCGTATGCACTCAATGACGTGTTTACCGTCATCAACATCACGAAGGACCACAAGAACCTTCGTTTTGCGGCCGACAGCGACCGGTATAACTGGAATCTCGCGACAGAAAAGCTGACGTCGATGGGTCGCTATCGCGGCGCGCAGGACTCGCTGATGATTAAAGACGAAGAAGTCGACGCCCTGCTCGGCGGCGGCGGTCGTGGCGGACAGGGTGGCCGTGGCGGCGGAGCTCCGCCAATTGCGGGGCGCGGTGCGGCACCTGACGTACGCAACTGGGCTCCCGATAGCAGCGCGTTCGTGTTCGCGCGCAACTACAACCTGTTTCTGTGGGAGAAGGGTCGCAGTGACACCGTGCAGATCACGCGCGGCGGCATCGACAAATTCAGCTTCGCCGGCGGCGGTCGCGGATTTGGCGGTGGACAGGACACCACGCAGCAACAGCAGCAACAACAAGACGACACGCAGGAGAGTGCGACCGCAGCGAATCGTCCGTCGCGTCCAAACGTGTCGTGGTCAAAAGATTCCAAAGCGTTTCACATCACGCGCACTGACAACCGCGGCGTAAAAAACATGTTTCTCGTGCGCTCGCTGACTGAGCCGCGTCCCACGCTGATGCAGTACTCGTATCCGATGCCTGGTGAAGACAGCATTCCCAAGCCGGAGCTGTGGACCTTTGTGCGCGGTGACAAGGACGCGAAGAAAGCGCCGATCGACCACTGGAAAGACCAGCGCCTTGTCGGATCTGGTCAAGTCGGTGTCACACTCGGCGGTGGACGTGGTGGCGCAGGTGCCGGCGCTGGAGCCGGAGCCGCGCCAACGTACTGGATGGGCAAGACGGGAACGACGCTGCGTGTCGTTCGTCGTGATCGTTTGCAGCGCAACATCGAGTTCATTGAGCTCGATGTCCTCACGGGTCAATCGAAAGTACTGGTCAGCGATTCCAAAGGTGATTTCGGTTCGCTCGAAGCACAGTCACCGATTTACGTGAAAGAGGGCGGAGATTTTCTCTGGTTTTCTGAACGCGATGGGTTTGGTCACTACTACCTGTACGGCAACGACGGCACGCTCAAGCGTCAGTTAACGTCGGGCGAATGGCGTGCCGATGCCGTTGTCGCAATCGATAGCATACGCGGCTTTGCCTACGTTCGTGGTGAAGGACGCGAGCCGGGTGAGAATCTGTACAACACCCACTTGTATCGCGTGAGTCTGCTCGATGGCAGCATCACGCTGCTGGACGGTGGCAACGCATCGCACACGTCGTCGCTGTCAAAGAACAACCGCTGGATTGTAGACATGTCGTCGCGCGTAGACACAGTGCCGCGCGTGCAGTTGCGCGAAGCACTGACCGGCAAAGTCGCGCTCGATCTCGAAACGGCAGACCTGTCGAAGTTGAAAGAGGCGGGGTGGAGGTATCCCGAAACGTTCCAGACGCTCGCGGCCGATGGCGTGACGCCGATCTACGGCAACATGTGGAAGCCGTTTGACTTTGACTCAACGAAAAAATATCCCGTCATCGCACATGTATACCCCGGCCCGCAAACCGAATCGGTAACCGGTACGTTCGGTGCGACACCGGCGCCGCAGCAGCTGGCGCAACTTGGATTTATCGTGATTCAGATCGGCAATCGCGGTGGCACGCCCGCGCGTTCGAGCGCCTACCAGGATTTCAGTTACTTCGACATGCGCGACTATGCGCTTGCCGATAAGAAGACCGGCATCGAGCAACTCGCATCGCGCCACAAATTCATCGATCTCGATCGCGTCGGAATTTTTGGTCACTCGGGCGGTGGATTTCTCACCGCTGCTGCGTTGTTGCTGCCGCCGTACAACGAGTTCTTCAAAGTTGGTGTCAGTGAATCGGGCAATCACGACAACAACATTTACAACAACAACTGGTCGGAGCAGTATCACGGCCTCAAGTGGGTTGCCGCCGCAGATACCGCACGACTCACCGCCGAAGCGCGTTCCAAAGGACGCACTGCCGATTTTGCTGCCGGTGCAGCGATTGCCACAACTGAATTTGGTGGACGCGCTGGACGTGGCGGCGTGCAGAACGGCGTGAACGGTGGACGCGGCGGTGTGGGCGGTCGCGGCGGCGGCGGCGTTGTGAACGGCGGCCGTGGTGGTGGCGCAGCAGGACGGGGAGCAGCGGCTGACACTGCAGCACGCACAACCGTGCCCGCCGCGGTGCCTGACAGCGTGTTCTGGATTTACGTGCCGACCAACATCGACATTGCGAACAATCTCAAAGGAAAACTATTGCTTGAGACGGGCGATGAAGACAACAACGTCAGCCCCAGCAACACGATCCGCCTCATCAATGCGCTCATTCAAAGCGGTAAGCGGTTTGACTTCATGGTCTACCCAGGCCAACCGCACGCGTACGGTCCGATGGCCGGCTACGCGTATCAGTTGCAGGCTGAGTACTTCGCCGAGTTCCTGCTTGGCGATCGCAACTTCCGCATGAGCGCAGACTTTAAGAAACACTAGCGCTTTTTGGTGGCCGCGTAAGCCGCTGTGAAAGAGGCCGAGTATCCCCCAGTCGCCGAGCATTCCTCGCTGCGCGCTTACGCGCTACGCTCGGAACGAGTCGGCTTTGGGGGACACTCGGCCTCTCTCACGTTCATCGCAGACGCAAGCACGCGCGATGCGCGACGCACCTGCAGTGAGGTGTACGAGCATGCCCGAGCACGAGCGGTCGCCGGTTCCCCGACCGGCGGACTCGTTCCGAGCGGAGCGCGTTAGCGCGCAGCGAGGAATGCTCCGCCGAAGGGGGATCCGGCGACCGCGACCGTCGCACGGAGCGAAGCGAGGAATGCTCGGCCGAAGGGAGTGTCTAGATCGTCCCCGCACCAGACCAGTCACTGTCGCGTATGCAGCACCAAAACGCCGCAACGCGCGAATCCGCGATACTCTGAAGGTGCCTGCCGCTCGTCGACGTAATACTCGATTGCTTCGAACTGTTGTGGCGTGAATGCGTTGATGTCGGGCGGATCGCCTAAGCCGCCCACATAGAGCGGGTGTTCGTCGAGCCACACCGCCGATGGGCACGAAAGCGCTGCGAGCACACCAGGACGGTTGTTGAGAATCGCGCCGTTTGCGCCGATCGGCGCGACGATGGTCGAGCGCAGGTCTTTGAGTACGTCGCTCATCTGTTTGCGCTCTGATTTCGCGAGCATTTCACGCGTGAGAAACTGACCGACGCCGCCAGCTTTGCGTTCGTCAAATTTTTCGAGCGATCGCGCGGCTTCGTCGGCGGTGCGGTCCAGGCGCGGCGTGCGTGACGTGCGCAGCTGCACGTTCGCAACGGCGCCAATCTCTATCATCGTGTCGACTGCGGCATAGCCCAGCTGTCGCACAGTCAGCCGATAGCGACCATGAGGCACGCGCGCAAAATGAAACGAGCCGTCAACGTCAGTCAGCGTAACCAAATTGAGCGAATCGATGCGTACCGTTGCACGTATGACTGCGCGACGCGTGCTGTCGCGCACCAATCCAGCAATAGGCGACTCGTCAGCGCTGCGCTCCTCGAGTCGCATAGGCACGACGCGAAATGGCACCACGCGATCGATCGTGACCACCTCGCCCTTGCTGGCACGCGCGCCCTGTTCGGCGTGCACTTCAATTGATCGCGTCGTCGGCACGTCGCAAAAGCGATACTGACCGATCGCGTCGGTCGTGGTGCGCACACTCACGATCGCGTGCGTGAGTGTGTCGGTCCACGTCGCATGCACGGTTGTCGGCACGCTATCTGCCGCTCGTGCCGACACGACACCGTGCAACACGCTGGGCATTTGAAACATCTCGTCGATCGATCGATTGCACAGACCGGCAACCGTTTGACGCAACGTGGGCACCACCACTTGTCGCGCGCTGGTCGCGTCCATCACTTGCAATCGCATCACGCTGCCAGCGCCGAGCGAATCGAGTGCGGCAGTATTCACTTGCAGCGTGTGCGCACCAGGGCGCAGCGGTCCGAACGAAAATCGACCGACGCTGTCGGATGTGGCCTCGCGAAACGCTTCACGCAAGAACATGCGCGCGTGGGGTACGAGTCGGCGTGTGGCAGAGTCAATCACGACCCCGGCCACGTCGGGAAACGGAATCGCAAATACGGTGTCAGCATCGCGGCGCGCACTAAACAGACGACCACCCGCAATATCGATCGCGGTCGCGACCGTGGTGCGCTGCTTATCGGCGGACAGCACGCTGTCGGTAACCGGCACGCGAATTGACCAGTCGGATATTAGCCATGACGCATCTTTCAGTCGTGTGAACTCCATGCGTCCGCCGGCTTCCGTGCGTGCAGTTGGGGCAACCATGTTCGTGTAGCGAAACGACAGCCACCGCAGCTCGGCGGTGCGGCGATCGATCGCAATGCGTCCGCCAATGTCGATGATATTCTGACGCGATCGCGTGGGCTCGAAGGTGAGAATCAGTGATGTGGCGTCGCTCGCATCGTCAAGCCGTGCGCAGTGATCTTGTGCAAATTCGATCGACGTAAG
>JANXUN010000269.1 GCA_025356185.1 Gemmatimonadaceae bacterium | reverse complement strand
TGGTGGTGGTGGTGGTGGTGCTCGCCGGTGTGCTGTGGCAGCGGATCCCCACCGCGTTCATCCCGACCGAAGACAAAGGCTACATGGCGCTGTCGGTGTCGCTCCCCGACACCGCAAGCTTGCAACGCACCAAAGTGGTTGCACGACGCATCGAGCAGATTTTGCGCAGCGAACCGGCCATCAAAAATATCGTTGCGCAGTCAGGCAATGATTTTCTGAATGCCGCAAACGCGACCAACGCGGCAACGGTGTTCGTGAATGTCAAGCCATGGGGGGAGCGCGGTCCGCACGATGCGCTCGATTCCATCGCGCGGCGCGTGAATCAAAAGTTGTCAGGCATTCAAGATGCCACAGCATTCGTCTTTAACCTGCCTGAAGTGCCGGGACTCGGCGCGTCTGCGGGTGTCGAGCTCAACATGCAGAACCGCAGCGGCATGGACATCCGCGAATTTGCAAAACGCGTGCAAGAGTTTCGTACAAGCGCGTCTGCCCTTCCTGCCGCTGCGCCGCTCGCCACGGGATTTCGCGCGAGCGAGCCACAGGTGTTTGTCACTGTCAATCGTGAGGCAGCAAAGGCGCGCGGCGTGAACTTGGCCGAGTTGTACGGCACTATGCAGACATTCCTGTCAAACTTGTACATCAACGACCTCAACCTCTTCGGCAAAACCTATCGCGTGCAGGCCGAGGCGCAGCAGCGCTTTCGACAAAAGCCCGAAGACATTGGACAGCTGTATGTGCGTGGCGCGGACCGCGCGATGATTCCTATCTCAGCGCTAACGACGCAATCATTTCGGACTGGTCCCACAGTGTTGTTGCGCTTTAACGGATTTACCGCGGCGCGTTTCACTGGTACACCCAAGAGCGGGCGCAGCTCGGGCGAGTTGCTCGATCAAGTCGAAGGGTTGATGCAGTCGCAGTTTGCGTCGGCCGGGATCGGCATGTCGTACTCGGGTCAGTCGTATCAAGAGCGGACGTCAAGCGGCGACGCGGCACTGGTGTTCGTGCTCGGACTGATCATCGTGTTTCTTGTACTCGCCGCGCAGTTCGAGAGTTGGTCGATCCCGTTCGCGGTACTGCTCGGCGTTCCGTTTGGTGTGCTGGGTGCGCTGCTGGGTATTTGGATTCGTGGCCAACCGAACGACGTGTATTTCCAAGTTGGCATGATCGCCGTTGTCGGCCTCGCTGCGAAGAATGCCATTCTTATTGTGGAGTTTGCCAACGAGCTTCGCAACCAAGGGATGTCACTGCACGAAGCGGCGGTAGAGGCGGCGCGTGAACGACTTCGCCCCATCCTGATGACATCGTTTGCGTTCATCTTGGGTGTGTTGCCGCTCATGACTGCAAGTGGCGCGGGCGCAGTAAGCCGACACTCGATTGGAACGGGCGTATTTGCTGGCATGTTGTTCGCAACGACCATTGGCATCTATTTCATTCCGCTGTTCTTCCAGGTCATTCGTCGACTTGCCGAGCGTCTCACCGGGCGCAGCGCGGCAACGCCGGTGTCACGATGAGCGGCGTCGTGTGGCGAACCACCGTCATCGCCATCGGTACGACGCTTGTGAGCAGCTGTTTGTCGGGCCCGACGTATCACGCCGAGCCCGCGGTGAATCCTCGACTGCAAATTCACAGTGCAGTGGCCGCGGATTCTTCGCGCGCATTTTTTGATTCGTTGGCGATCGCACGCTCGGGTGACAGCTCGACACTCGCGACGAACGCGCGGCAGGCGCCGTTGATTGAGCAGCGACTACGCGACGATGCGGCAACGTCGTTGTCGTGGACCGAACTGCTACGTGATTCGACGTTGATGCAGTTGGTGCAGACGGCCGTGAAACAGAATCGCACTGTGCAAGCGGCAGCCGCGCGCATCCGCGAGTATCGCGCCGCCGCCAGTAATGCGCGCACGTTTCTCTATCCAAACGTGACCGTGAATGGAAGCGAGAGTGCGAACCAAACCGTGTTCGGCAGTTCGCCGCCGGTGTCGTTTCGCGCTGCGCGTGTGACTTCCGATATGGCATGGGAGCTGGATTTTTGGGGCAAGGTCCGTCGCGGAATCGATGCCGCAAACGCCGATCGCGAGTCACAAGACGCGGCCGAGCGAGCCGTCGTGTTGTCACTCGTCAGTGATGTCGCTACCGCGTACTTGCAGCTCCTGGAGTTTGACGAGGAACGCGAGATCGCACTCCGCACACTGCGCGCACGACAGAGCACGCTCGATCTCGCGCGTCAGCGGTTTGCGCAAGGCGTGATTTCCGAGCTCGACGTGCGACAGTTTGAAGCGCAGGTTGCCGCACCCGCGGTGACACTCTCCCAAGTTGCTCGACGAACCGCACTCACCGAGCATGCATTGAGCGTGCTGCTTGGTGAAACTCCGTCAGCGATCGCACGACATGGCAGTTTGGCGAGTGCGGTCAATGCACTGCTTGTGCCCGACACCCTTAGCGCGGCATTGCTCTCGCGTCGTCCTGACGTGCAGCAGGCCGAACGCGCTTTTGCGGCTGCGACGGCGCGGATTGGCGCCACCATGGCGTCGAATCTCCCCAGCATCGCGCTCACGGGTTCACTTGGCAGCCAAGCAAGCGGGCCATCCAAGTTGTTTGCGTCCGGCACAAAGATTTACACGCTGTCTGCGGGCATTTCGTTTCCGCTCACCGCGCTGACACGCGGCGCCGACGCCACGGCCGGTGCGCGTGCACGCGCTGATCAGGCCAAAGCGGCATACGAAAACACGGCGCTCAATGCATTACGCGAAGCCAGCGACGCACTGGTGGGCGTGCGCAGTTCGCGCGATCAGCTTACCGCGCAACTCACGCAGGCCAATGCGCTGCGACGAGCTCTTGAATTGGCGGAATTGCGATACGACTCGGGGATCTCCAACTATCTCGAAGTGCTCGACGCGCAGCGCAATTTGTTTAGCGCTGAATTGGGATTGAGCCAGGCACGACTGGATCAACTCACGTCGGCAGTGTTGTTGTACAAAGCGTTGGGCGGAAGCTGGAATCGGTAGGGCATCGCTCTCAGCGTTTCAGAAAGTGTTCGGCCATCTCCGCGGTGATCCGCTGTTTGGCTGTGAGCATGGCGCTCCACGGATCGTCCATTCCCTTCGCGAGCATTTTTGAGACTTTCGGAATGCCAAATTGATCGGGCCGTTTTAAGGCTGCGAGATCGTCCCACGATAGCGGCATGGAGACTGGTGCACCATCACGCGCACGCGCAGACCATGGAGCGACCCACGTTGCACCGCGCGTGTTCCGCAGCCAGTCAACAAAGATGCGTTTCGTTCGAATCGACTTACTGGCCTTGGATACATATCGAAGCGGCGCGACTCGACTGAGATGTTCTGCGACGGCGCGCGAGAACGCACTGAGAACACTCCACTCGATGCGCCGTTCAAAAGGCACCACGACGTGCACGCCTTTTCCGCCAGTCAGTTTCACCCAGCTATCTAACCCTACGTCGTGAAGGAGCGTGCGCAGTTGAAGCGCAGAAGTTTTTACGACGCTCCACGACACGCTGGGATCGGGATCGAGATCGAGCACCAGGCGATCGGGCTTTTCGAGCGAATCGTATCGCGCGCCCCATACATGCGTTTCAATGACGCCGTTTTGCACCAGCGCTACGAGATCGCGCGCGGTCGACGCGAACGCATATGGTGTGAGCTCACCGTTGCTCTCAGGCACCTGCTTGGTGTGAACCGCTGCGCCTCCGCGAGGAGGCCAATGCTTCTGAAAAAAACATTCACCGCCTTGGCCGTCGGGGCAGCGGACCGCTGAGATCGGTCGTTGCTGCACATGTGGCAACATGAGCGGTGCCACGAGCGCGTAGTACTCGGCGAGTTGCAACTTTGTCATCGCAATGCCCGGATACACGATGCGCTCCGGATGCGTGATAGTCACGCCAGCGGCTTGTGCGCTGTTCGCACGCGTGAGTGCGCCCGCACGTTTTGTAGCGCTCACGCCAACTCCCGTTTGACGTCGGTTGTCGCCTTATCGCTGCGCAAACCCTGATACACCGAATGTCGGAGCAGGCCCTCGCTCGTCCACTCGGTAAATGAAACTTCGACTACAAGCTTTGGCTTCACCCATGTCACGCGTCCGACTTCACGCACATCAGCGAGTTTCACCTTATCACTGAGCGGCGAGCGCGCAACAATCAGTTTTCCTAATCGTGCGCGTAGTGCGACGAGATCGTCGGTGGCGAAACCGGATCCAACGCGGCCCGCATAGTGGAGATGCTTTCCGGCATCGTATACGCCTAGCAGCAACGCGCCGAGCCCTTCCCGTGACCCCTTGGGCTCACTGTACCCCACCACGACGAATTCTTGGCGCTT
>JANXUN010000382.1 GCA_025356185.1 Gemmatimonadaceae bacterium | reverse complement strand
CGCCGTAAGCGGCTCTGCGGCGAACATGCACGTCACCGCCGAACTGGTTCGCGTGTCTGATGATGCGGCGATCTGGAGCGGAACATTTGATGGTCCCGCGGAGCAATTGGCCGGCGTTCAGGATACGATCGTCAAAGCAGTGCTCGGCAAACTCAACTTACGGAGCCCAGACGCAACTCGCGGTGCGAACAGCGCGCGATCAGCGCGCGGCACTACCGACAATGTGGCATATGACCGATTCCTGAAAGCATTTCACGCGTTTGACTCAAACGACTACGCCACAGCCATCACGCTGTTCAATGAAGCCATCGCTCGCGATCCGAACTTCGCGCGCGCGCACGCGTATCTCGCGCAGACGTACGCTGCGGTCCCGACGCTGGGGCTGGCGCCCTTGGACTCAATGGACAGACTCGCCCGAGCGAGCGCGCGGACGGCGCTTTCGATTGATCCATCGCTTGTGGACGCGCGAATCGTCGAGGGACTCGTGCTGGGCAACGAGCTGCAGGTTGGAGCATCGCTGAAACCGTTTGAAGATGCGGTCGCGCTGGACTCGACGAACGTGGTCCTGTTAAGCCTCCTGGGACAAACACTCGGTCAAGTCGGTCGAGTTTCCGAATCATTGACGCAAGCGCGTCGCGCGCGCGATCTGGATCCGTACTCCGTCACCGCAGTTGGGCTCTACGCATACGCCGAGTTTTTGAGCGGCAATGTGGATGCGGCGAACAGTGCAGTTCGAAGTGCACTCGCACTGGATCCCGTCAACCCGCTTGTATTCCGAAGTCTTGGATTTTTCTATGCGTTCAAGGGCATTCCGGACAGCGCAGTGACCGCGTTCGAAATGTCATACAAACTTGCGCCGACAATTTTCGGCGGGCGTAGCAATCTGGTGTTCGGATACGCCGCTGCCGGTCGATGGGACGACGCGCTTCGTCAACGTGCGCTGTTAGAGCACGAGCCGACAGGAAATTCTCCCAACTATCATCGCATGGTGGTGCATCTGGCGTTCGGCGAATACGACGCGGCGATGACTGCGCTTGACCGCGGCGTGAGCGCGCGCGAGTCGCTGTTCATTTTGCTGAGCATCGCGTGCGATCCGCTTTTTGATCCGCTAAAAAGCGATCCGCGCTTTGGCGCGCTAGCGAAGCGTATTGGTGTGCGACCGTGTGCGGCGAAAGCCAAATGGCCGATAGCTCCACGGTAACAACGCCTGATTTCTACTAACGGCCTGTTCGCTTACGGGACCAACGTCAATACCGGTACATACCCGTACCAACCGGAATGAGGTGACCGATGATGATGTTTTCCGAGACCGCGCAAGTCATCACGCGAGCCGCGAATCGCGGCAGCAGTGGAAGACTAGACCCAATTCCTCCTGGTGTTGATAACAGATCACATTGAGCGCGTTTGACTATTTGTCAAAATCTGCCTCCGAGGATTCCTGTGTCCGCTCCAACGCTGAACGAGGTCTCGTGGGAACGCATGAGCAACGCGATCGAACGAGTCCGCGCACGAGTGCTCAAAGCCGCTCGCGCGGTCGAGGCGGCAAACATTGAGTACGCTGTAGTCGAGGGGAATGCCGTCGCGGCGTGGGTGTCTCGCGTTGACGAACCCGCGGTCCGAAACACGCAGGATGTCGACGTGCTGTTGCGTCGAGAGTCACTAGCTGACGCGATCGGGGCGCTGACGCATGCTGGTTTCGTGTATCGTCACAGTGCGAGTGCTGACATGTTTTTAGACGGCCCTGACGCGAAAGCGCGTGACGCCGTTCACATCATTTTTGCCAATGAGAAGGTCCGAGCCGATTATGAGCTGTCGGCGCCAGATATCAACGAGACAGAACCCAGCGCAGGATTTCGGCTTGTTTCCCTCGATGCGCTGGTCCGCATGAAGCTGACGTCATTTCGCGACAAAGACCGCGTGCACGTTCGCGATCTGATTTCGGTTGGTCTTGTGGACGACACGTGGATCGACCGTGTGTCACCTGTACTTCGCGCGCGGCTTCAGGCGATGCTCGATGATCCGGACGGGTGAGCGTAGGTCAGCAGCGTATTACGGTTTCTTCTCTGCCTCACCGCGTAGCGCGCCAATGATGCGCGACCACCGCGGATCGTCGCGCATTGGTTCGAACACCGACAAAGCGCTGACGATGAGTAGGTTGTCGTCATGATCATGGACCGCGCGTTCAAGCGCGGTGAACGCCCCTTCGGTGTCGCCAACTTGCGCCAACAGCATCGCGCGAACGGACGCGGACGTCGTTGCACTCGGGGTGCGAAGCGCGCCGACCGCTGCTGCGCGATAGGTCGAATCGCCACCCAGTGCGCGAATCATCGCGTTGCAGGCGCTCGACTCGGGCCCCCGACAAAGACGCAGGGCGTCGTTCAGACGCCCCGCGCTCAGATACGCCAGCTGTAGGTTCCTCGTCCAGATAGCCTCAGTCGAATTGAGTGCGTAGGCGCGCTCCGCGCTGACCACGGCACTGTCTACCATTTTTACCGCGTCGAACCAGCGCGTGCGCGCATTGTGCAGCAATGGTGACAAACGGTCAGTTGCGAGGCCCGCACGGAAGGCCTCGCCCGCCGCGGACAGGTCGCCCAATGCCATGAGCACCTCGCCTCTGAGCACCCACGCCGTTAGTAGCGACGAGTCGCTGGCGATCACGCCATTCAGATAGCGCAGCGACTCGCTCAGATGGAAAGCGCCAGCCAAAATGCGCGCTTTGGCTAGGCGAGTGTCCACCAATGCACTGTCGATGCGCATGGCCCGTTCGACAGCGCGTGCCGCGTCTTCGCCGACAGCCTTCGGTGTACGCGTGGTGTCGCCGTAGTCTGGCAGCAAATAAATCGTTTCACCCAACCCGGCCCACGCCAGCGCGTAGCTCGAATCGAGTGCGACCGCATTGGCGAACAGTGCATACGCCTGCTGCAGATTTTGAAGACCGCGCTTACGCAACAGTCCTCGCGCGCGAATTTGCGCATCACGTGCAGCGGGCGGTGCGTTGTCGTGACGCGCCAGAGCGGCGCGCTGCGCAGGGCTGAGCGTAACCGACAGCGCGTCGGCCAGCCGAGTGGCGACGCTCGCTTGCAGGCGAAATACATCGCGCAGTTTCTCTTCGAACGGCTGACTCCACACGCGCTCACCCTTCGATGCGTCAAGGAGTACTGGCGTAATCTTCACGCTCGCATCGCCGTCGACGGAATCGCGACGGGCACGCGACCACTGCACCGTGCCCGACAGCACGTATTGCGCGCCGAGCGTCCGGGCTAGGTCTTGCGGTCGAGACTGTTCCACCGTCGCGCCCTTGACGCCTTCCCTCCCGATCACCCGTACACCGGGAAGTTGCGCGAGCTGATTGGCGATCTCGTCACTCATGCCGTCCGCGAAGTATTTGTCGGCAGCATCACCAAGATTTTCGAACGGCATCACCACCACCGTCCGGTTGTTCGCGTTTATGGTTAGGCGCGCGAGAAAGCGCTGCGTGATAATACCAAGGGCAGTCACTGTGGCACCGCCGAGCACCAGAAGCGGTATGCGCCAGCGGCGCAGGCCCATCGCTGCACGTGCGTTGTTTGCAGTAATGGGAGTTGCGCCCGACGACAGTGCGTCAAGTACGGCGAGGAGTGCGCGCGCATCGCGCGGACGGTCCGTCGGTGATTTCTCGAGACACGACCGAACAAGGTGCACCAGCGCAATAGGCACATCGGCGCGCGCGACAGGTGGTGCAATTTCGGCCATGTGCGCAGCGAGCAATGCCTGCGGAGTGGTATGCGTGGCGAACGGATGTGCGCCACTCAGCAACTCGTGCGCGACCACACCCCATGCGTAGAGATCGACATGCGCGTCCGCTGCGGGATCTCCGGCCGCCTGCTCCGGCGCCATGTACGCGGGCGTACCGATTGCCATGCCAATTTGCGTCAGTGCACCGTCAGGTGCCTGTGTGCGCGATGCGCTCACGGCTTTGGCGATCCCGAAATCGGTCACCATCGCGGTGCCGTTTGAAAGCAGGATGTTTTCGGGCTTTATATCGCGGTGAACCACACCTGCGTCGTGCGCATAGGCGAGTGCTTGCGCCACGTTCCGCAACATACCAACAGCTTCTGGCACCGGCACTATGCCGCGTATGAGCCGCGCTCGCAGCGTCTCGCCTCGAACAAACGGCATCGTGAACCACGGTGTGCCGTCGCTGGTTGTGCCGGCGCTGAGCACCGGAACAATGTGCGGTTCTTGCAGGGCCGCGACCGTCCGAATCTCGCGAGTGAAACGTTCAGCTGAGAGCGCAGATGCGAGATCGGGCGACAGCAACTTTACGACGACCTCGCGATCCAACTGCACTTCGCGCGCGACAAACACCCGAGACATTCCGCCGCCGCCGAGCTCGCGCTCGATCTGGTAGTGCGGTGCGAGGGCCGCCGTGAGCTGGGCGAGGTGGTCGGTCATGCGCCGAATTTGTCGAGCGCGACTGCGTTAAGCAACGTCGCCTGAGATATCAGAAAAAGCGAAGCGGGGCAGCGCCGTTCGGCACGGCGTTCGTTCTGGCAACGCATCCGAGCGGAGCGCATAAACTCTCGCAACCGTTGCCCGAGTGCAGCCCGGACGTCTATACTACGTTTAAACAATCACGAGGACGCGTATGGCGGTTGTCGAGCTCGATCTGAAGCAGTGGGGCAACAATCTCGGTGTGCGGTTGCCGGCTGGCATCGCCAAGGCGGCGCGACTCGCGGTGAACCAGCGAGTGCGCTTGTCGGTGACCGGTCGACAGGTCGTGATCACCCCGGTTGCCAGCAACCCGCTGACACTTGCCGAACGTCTTGCGCGTTTTGATCCGGACCGGCACGGCGGCGAAGTGATGTCCGCTGTGCGAGAGGGCGCGGAACGATGGTAGGTCCTCAACGGCGTGCACCCACCGCTCAACGCAAGCGGTGGGTGCCCGATCGACAGGACATCATCTGGATTGACTGCAATCCACAAGTCGGTCGCGAAATGCGCGATATCCACCCGTTTCTTGTACTGTCACCAAGCGCTTTCAACGAGCGGACATCGTTGGTCGATGAGTCACAGCCCGAGCAGGTGTACGAAGTGCCGTCTGGTAAGCACTTACG
>JANXUN010000111.1 GCA_025356185.1 Gemmatimonadaceae bacterium | reverse complement strand
GCCGGTGTTGCGGCGACTGCGCCACGGCTATCGCCGACTCGGCAACGATCAAGGCGAAATCACCAGCCTCGTTCAAGAAGTCGTCAGCGGCATCCGCCTCGTGAAATCGTATCGCGCTGAACCGCGCGAACAACAAAAGTTTGTCGCACGCAACAGTGCATTCGCGCGCGGCTTTGTCAAAGTTGGGAGACTGGCGCTTCTCTCGGGACCCATCACGGAAACCCTTGGCACCTTCGCCGCGGTCGCGATTCTGTGGTACGGTGCGCAACAAGTCATGGTCGAGAAGTCGCTGGCTGGATCAGAACTGATTGTATTCCTGATGCAAGTCATGCGTCTGTTGCAACCGCTCAAACAACTGTCACAGGTGCCGCCAGCAGCGCAGCAATCACTCGCGAGTGCCGAACGCATCTTTGATATTCTCGACGCGCAAACGGAGACCGCAACGGACGGCGGCACGATCACCTCGCCAACGTTCGAGAACGAAATCCGCTTCGATCGCGTGCGATTTGCCTACGACGAAAACGCGGATGCGTTGCGCGACGTGTCGTTCGTGGCACACAAGGGTGAAATCGTCGCACTGGTTGGCGCGAGCGGCGCTGGCAAATCGACGTTGGTCGATCTGCTGCCGCGTTTCATCGAGCCGACGAGCGGGCGCATCACGATGGACGGCGTGGACGTGCGCGAGATTCGCCTTGATGCACTGCGCGCACTCACCGGCATCGTGAGTCAGGACACCGTACTCTTCAACGACACCGTCCGTTCCAATGTGACATTCGGACGCGTCGACGCAACACAGGCACAACTCGAAGCTGCGGCGCGCGCGGCGAACGCGCTGACGTTCATCGAGGCGCTTCCCGAAAAGTGGGAAACAAACCTCGGCGAACGCGGCACGCGCCTCTCGGGCGGACAGCGGCAACGACTCGCGATCGCGCGTGCGCTGTTGTCCGACCCACCCATTTTGATTCTTGACGAGGCCACGTCCGCACTTGACGCCGAGAGTGAGCGGCTGGTGCAAGAAGCCATTGATCGCTTGCTCATGGGTCGCACCGTGTTTGTGATTGCGCATCGTTTGTCGACGATTCAGCATGCGGATCGCATTCTCGTGTTTGATCATGGCAGGTTGGTTGAAGAGGGTGCGCACGACGCGTTGCTCGCAGCAAACGGCGTCTATGCGCGATTGTACGCGATGCAGTTTGATCCGCGGGTCAGCGGCGAGGGCGTCGACGAGGATCTCGAGGTCTCCCCGCGCGCAGCCTCACCAGCGACATCGGCTGTGCACTAAGGCATGGCGTCAATTTCTGCGGCTCAACGTCTTCGAAACGATCGACGCGCATGGTTCGGCGGCGCGGTCATCGCACTTCTCGTTGCTGTCGCCATCGCCGCACCGCTGCTGGTGAACACCGATCCCGCACGCATTGATCTCACGAACACGCTGCACGCGCCGTCCAGCGAACATTGGTTTGGTACCGATGCGCAAGGACGCGATGTCTGGTCGCGACTGCTCTTCGGCGCGCGCGTTTCGCTCCTTGTTGGACTCGCCTCGCAAGGACTCGCGTTAGCGCTTGGCGTTGTGCTTGGACTCGTGGCCGGATATCGCGGTCGCTGGACCGATGACGTCATCATGCGGTGCGCCGATGTCACGCTCGCGTTCCCGTCATTGTTACTGCTGATTGCGATGTCCGCCGCGTTCGAACCATCGCTTGCCGTGGTGTGCGTGGTTATTGGTGTGGTGGGGTGGGCAGGGATGGCGCGTCTTGTGCGCGGACAGGTGTTAGTCACACGGGAGCTCGACTACGTGCACGCGATGCGCGCGCTTGGCGCCCATGATGTTCGCATTTTGTGGCGACACCTGTTGCCCAACGTGATTGCTCCCGTTGTGATCGCTGCCACGCTTGGTATCGCTGGCGCGATCATGGCTGAAGCGGCTCTGTCGTTCTTGGGACTCGGTGTGCAACCGCCCACTCCAAGCTGGGGCGCGATGATCGCCGACGGACGCGATCTGGCACAGTTGCGCGGAGCACCATGGACATCGCTTGCGCCGGGACTCGCCATCGGCGCCGCAGTGCTTGGGTTTAACGTGTTCGGCGATGCATTGCGTGATGCACTAGATCCGCGCGGCGCACAACGCGCCGCAGCCACCCTCTGACTCGTCCCCGCCTGTTATGTCGAAGATCGATGTTGATGCGCTGCGTGCCCGCGAATACGCGTGGATGGCCAATGATCCGGCGATCTATTTCAATGCCGCATCGACTGGACCGATGCCCGCACGCGCCGTCGCTGTCGCCGATCAGTGGACGCGAATGCGCGCTCAGCCACATCAGATTGCGCTGTCGACGATGCAACAGGCCGTAGCAACATCGCGTCAACAGTTTGCGCAACTCATCGGGGCAGACGCAGACGAGATCGCCCTGATGCCCAACACGACGTACGGACTCAACCTCGCTGCGCGTGCACTGCCGTTGCGTCCGGGCGTCATTCTCACCTTTGACGGTGAGTTTCCGAGCTGCGTCTATCCCTTTCAAGCACTCGGCTCGCGGGGCGTCTCGCTCGAACTGGTTCCACGCGTGAACGGACTTCCCGACGAAGACACGCTCGTCGCAGCGATCGCGAGATCCGATGTTGTCGCGGTGGTGGTGTCCTGGGTGCAGTTCGCGTCGGGCTACGTCGCCAATCTTGAGCGAATTGGCAATGCATGTCGCGCGAACGGCGTGTTTTTTATCGTCGACGGCATTCAAGGGTGCGGGATCCGACCGATCGATGTGCATGCGTTGCCGATCGACATGTTCGCGAGTGGCGCACAAAAGTGGCAGCTCAGTCCGTGGGGCACGGGATTTGTGTACGTGCGTCGCGAACTGATCGAGCAAATCGAACCCATGGATGTGGGTTGGGCGTGCATGCGCGCGTCCACCGACTACACGAGACTTACCGACTACGAGTTCGATTTTTTTCCCGATGCGCGCCGCTTTGAAGTGGTGACGTTGGCGTACCAAGACTTTGCCGTGGCCAACGCCTCCACCGCCATGCTGCTCGAACTGGGCGTAGAATCGGTCGCGAAGCACATCGACGAGCTGGTCGACATCGTGATCGACTGGACGGAATCGCGAAAGGACGTCCGGTTGTTTTCACCTGCAGAACCGAGTCGCAGGGCAGGTGTGGTGGCGTTCACGCCCGACGATCCAATTGCGATGGGTGCACGGCTGCGCGAAGGCAAAGTGGCGCATGTGGTTCGCGAGGGTGCGATTCGTTTCTCCCCGCACTGCTACAACACCGCGCACGAGGTGCGCACGGCGCTCGAAATGCTCGACCGGTAGTGAGGATTTCGACAGTACGGCGCCAACGGACCCGTACTGTCGAGGCTGCGCTAGTGCGTCGCCGCGTCGATCAAACCAAAATCGCGCGCACCTTTTTTGACCAGTAAATAGCGTCCGCGTAGAAGCCGATCGCGTCCCACGGCGCGATCACTCGCTGTCAGTTTGATGCCGTTGACGCTCACACCGCCCTGTTCGACCAAGCGCTTCGCCGCGCCGCGAGACGCAGCAACCCCAAGTGCGGTGAGACACTCAAAGATGTCGATCTCGGACGCGGGCACGGTGCTATCGACCGCCGGCTGATACGTCGCGAACGGAATTTCGCGCGCGAGCGCTGCAAACGCGCCGTCTGACAGCGAAAGCGGGTCGGCTTTCTCAAAGAGCAGCGCCGACACTTCGCGTGCGACGCGTGCTGCGTCGTCGCCGTGGACACGCGTCGTCACGTCGCCCGCGAGTGCGCGCTGCGCCACGCGTTGTTCCGGTGCAGTGCGCACCGCCGCGTCCAGCGATT
>JANXUN010000199.1 GCA_025356185.1 Gemmatimonadaceae bacterium | reverse complement strand
TTTTCGACGATGTCGCGCGGCGATAGTGTTGTTTCGCGAAGCAGTGCGCGCGCAGCGGCCTGCGCATACGCGCCGCCGGAGCCGATTGCTAATACACCGTCGTCGGGCTCAATGAGTTCACCGTTGCCGGAAATCATGAATCCGTGCGACGTGTCCGCGACAATCAGCAGCGCCTCGAGTCGTCGCAACACGCGATCGCTGCGCCACTCTTTCGCGAGTTCGACGGCGGCGCGCGGTAAATTGCCGGGAAAGCGTTCAAGCTTTTCTTCGAACTTTTCGAACAGCGTCAACGCGTCCGCCGCAGAGCCGGCGAATCCCGCGAGTACGCGACCGCCTTTCAGCGCGCGCACTTTCACCGCGTGTGCTTTGGCGATCGTATCGCCTACGGAAACCTGACCGTCGCCACCGATGGCGAGTTTGCCATCGCGGCGTACAGCGAGAATGGTGGTAGCACGCATCGGAGTGAGAGCCATGGTGCTAATCTACCAAGAAACCCTGAGCACGAGGATGCTACGCGCCTATGAACGATCCAGCGAGGCACCATTCGCCGATCACGATGTCCGATGTTCTCGACGCGCAGCGTCGCTTGCGTGCGCATGTGCCGACGTCGCCAGCCATGTCGTACCCTCTGCTCGACGCACTCGTGGGATACGACGTACGCGTGTGGGTGAAGCACGAGAATCATTTGCCGGTGAACACCTTCAAGGTGCGAAACGGCACGTCAGCACTCACCGCATTGCTCGAGCGCGACCCGGTCGCCGCCCGCCGCGGCGTCGCTGCAGCCACCACCGGCAATCACGGACTTGGGCTCGCATGGGCGGGTGCGCGACTCGGCATTCCCGTGACCATTTGTGTGCCGCAAGGAAACAACCCGGACAAGAATTCCAGCATTGTGTCGTATGGAGCGCGACTGATTGAGCGCGGGTCGATTTACGACGAAGCCATCGCCGCGTGTGACGAGATTGTGGAACGCGAGGGACTCACCCGCATTCATTCCACCAACAACGCCGATGTGCTGGCTGGCGCCGGGACAATGACCGCCGAGTTTTTGGAGCAAGCTCCCACGCTCGATGCGATCGTCATCGCACTGGGTGGTGGTTCGCAGTGCGTCGGAGCGGTCGCCGTACGCGACGCGATGAAGCCGACGCTGGCCGTGTACGCGGTGCAGAGCAACGGTGCGCGAGCGCAGCATGATGCGTGGCGCGACGGTGTTGCTCGACACGGGCAGCCTGTGCGCACCTTCGCTGAAGGGGTCGCGACGGGCGCCACGTACGATTTGACCTTTGCCGCGTTGCGGCGTGGTGTCAACGACTTTGCGCTCGTGAGTGACGATGACATCGCGCAAGCGGTGCGCGATTTGTTGCGCATCACGCACAACGTTGCAGAAGGTGCAGGTGCGGCGGGGCTCGCGGGACTGCGTGCGCTGGCACCGCAGCTCGCGGGTCAAACGGTGGGAATTGTACTGTGCGGCGGCAACCTCGATGCCGCGAGGCTGTCAGTCATTCTTGCCGGTGGCACTCCGACGTAGCGCACACCCGCGATACGTTCGCGTATCCAGCGTACGTCGACATGACGCCTACGCGCGTGGATGTGCCTGTCTATACACTTTTTTAAGCCGGTCGACGCTGGTGTGCGTGTAGATCTGCGTAGTGCTGATACTCGCGTGTCCTAGCAGTTCTTGTACGGCGCGCAAATCTGCACCCGCGTCAACGAGATGCGTCGCAAACGAATGCCGCAGCGAGTGCGTGCTGAGCCCTGCCCCTTCGTCCACAGCGGACAGCAGGTTTTTGATCGCGTGTTGAATGGCGCGCGGCGAAAGTCGCGTGCCGCGATCACTCAAAAACACCGCGCCGCGCGCGACGCGTCCGGCTTTGATGCCGCCCAGCTGTTGCAGCTGTCGGTCACGTACGACCAAATAGTTGCGGAGCGCACGCTGTGCGTGATCGCCCAATGGAACGATGCGTTCTTTCCGTCCTTTGCCGCGCACTTTCACTTGCTGCGACACGAGGTCCATATCACCGAGGTCGATGCCGCGCAGTTCGGACAATCGCAAACCGCTGGAGTAGAACAGTTCGAGCATCGCGAGGTTGCGCACATCGTAGAAGGTGCCGGACTGCGCGCGCGTGCCAGCATGTTGCACGAGCACTTCGGCTTGCTGCTTGTCCAGGTACGAGGGGAGCGTGCGCGGCAATCGTGGCGACCCGACCGTGCGCGCTGGATTTACGTCGACGCGTTCATCGCGATGCATCCAACGATAAAAGCTGCGAACGGCCGACAGGCTCCGCGCGATGGAACGCTTCGCAAGTCCGCGCCGTGTCGAATGCGCCATGAATCCGCGAATTTCGGCGCGCCCAAGGTCGTTCCAGTCCCACGATGCAGTTCCTTTTGTGGCTGCAAGATAGGTTGAGAACTCGCCAAGGTCGCGCGTGTAGGCGCTGATCGTGTTGGGCGACAGGTCGCGTTCTTTCGCCAGATGCGTCAGGAACTCGTCGATCTCGACCGGGAGTGCGACCACGTGCTGGTCGCTCAACGCGTTGTCGTTCGCTTCTGCGCTGCTCATGCGCGTCCACTCGTGGCAAGGTCGTCGGTGAGCGCGTGTTCATCGCGCCACGCAGTGAGATGCGCGAGACCGCGCGCGGCAAACGCTTCACGCTTTTTCGCTTTGTCGCGCAGCAGTTCGCGCGATGCATCTTCGAGATCGTCTACTAAGCCGAAATTCGCGTTCATCGGCTGAAAATGACGCGGATCGGCCTCGCGCAGATACCGGTATAGCGCGCCCATCATCGTGGTGGGTGGCGGTACCACGGGTTCTTGACCACCCAACATGCGCGACAGATTGATGCCCGCGAGGAGTCCGGTCGCACTCGACTCCGTATAACCCTCGACGCCGGTTAGCTGTCCGGCGAACAGTGTGTGCGGTGCGTCGCGCAACGACAGATGTGGTGACAGCGTTGCCGGTGCGTTGATATACGAATTGCGGTGAATCGATCCAAAGCGCAAAAACTCGGCGTCCGCCAACGCGGGAATCATGCGAAAGACGCGCTGTTGTTCGGGGATGCGCAGTCGCGTTTGAAAGCCGACCATGTTCCACATGCGACCGCCGCGGTCCTCCATGCGCAGCTGCGCGACAGCCCACGGTTTTGCGTTGGTGCGTGGATCGCGCAGACCAATTGGTTTCATTGGACCAAAGCGCAACGATTCACGTCCACGACGTGCCATCTCTTCGACGGGCATACACCCCTCGAAGTACGGGACCGCGTCAAACTCGTGCGCGGTGAATTGATCGGCAGTTGTGAGTGCGTCGACAAACGCTTCGTACTCGTCGCGCGTGAAGGCGCAGTTGAGATACGCGCCGTCTGCACCGGCTTCGTCCATCGTTTCTTTGCCCCAGCGCGAGGCGCGGAACGCAATCGATTGATCGATGGACTCGAATGATAGGACCGGCGCAATCGCATCATAAAACGCCA
>JANXUN010000165.1 GCA_025356185.1 Gemmatimonadaceae bacterium | reverse complement strand
CCCCAAAAGACAAAGCCACCGCGAGAAAAGAACTGGCTCGCATCGCCGTTCAAAATCACGAAATACGTCTTGGCGCCGATCAACGTGCCGATCAACGCGGCCATAACGATGTCGGGCATCGCGTTCGCTTCGACGTCCTGTCCGCGACGTGTGAGCTCGCGCTGACACACAATCTGCGAAATCGCAAACGCCGCGAGGACGGCGAGTCCAAATCCGGTCAGTTCAAGGGGACCGAGTTTGAAGATCGTGGGATGATGAAGAATGCCTTCAGGATTCATGACTCAAGTCCAGGAATTGGCAACGATGCGTGCGCGGTGAGTGAGGCCTCGGCGCGCGTTCCCGCAGCGTACCGGAACATACCTGCTGCGGCAATCATCGCCGCGTTATCCGTCGCCAACCGCGGCGTCGGTGCGAACACCGATACCCCGCGCGCCGCGAGACGGTCGGCGATTGCTTGCTGCAACGCCACATTGCACGCGACGCCTCCGCCCAACACGACGCGCTTTCGTCTGTGCACGCGCACCGCGCGCTCGACTTTTTCAACCAGCGTACCAATAAGGGCGTCCTGAAATCCGCGTGCGATCGCCGGGCGCGATGCGTCGAGCGTTCCGGATTTCTCTGCGTCGCGCACGGCAAGCAACACAGCCGTCTTGAGTCCGCTAAAGGACAGATCATAAAAGTCGTCATCGCCCAGCTGCGCGTTGGCACGCACCATCGGTTTTGCAAATCGTATGGTCGGCGAGTTTACAGACGCAGCCATTGCTTCTATGTGCTTGCCTCCCGGATACGGCAACCCCAGCAGCTTGGCAACTTTGTCAAACGCTTCGCCGGCGGCGTCATCGCGCGTCTGTCCCAGCAATCGATAGCTCCCCCAGTCCGAGACATCGAGCAGCATCGTATGTCCGCCACTCACCAGTAGCGCGGTAAACGGTGGGGCTGCATCAGCGTGCTCCAGTAGCGTCGCAAAGAGATGGCCTTCCATATGATGCACGGGCACGACTGGCTTGCCAGTCGCCAATCCCAGCGCTTTCGCATAGCTCGTACCAACGAGCAGCGCGCCAACCAATCCGGGCGCGTACGTCACTGCAATGGCATCGAGGTCGTTCCACGTTACACCGGCTTCGTCCATCGCCGAACGTACCGTCGGGACGATACCCGTGAGATGTTGCCGGCTCGCGATTTCAGGAACGACGCCACCAAACAAACGGTGCACGTCCTGCGACAAAATCACCAACGATCGCAATTGCGGATGTGTCGCCTCGCCAGACACTACGGCCGCTGACGTTTCATCGCACGACGTTTCAATGCCTAAAACGCACACACTCACGACTTGGGTTCGGCCAGCAACAGTTCGATCAGTGTACGATTGCCGGCAGAGTTCCAATCGTCGGCACTGATGACTTTCTTATGAATCACGCCGTCGCGCCCAATGATAAATGTTTCCGGAACACCCGTCGCGCGATACGTCTGCTGAATTGCGCCCGTCTCGTCGAACAAAATATCAAATGTGAGTTTGTACTCTTTGGCAAAATCGCGAATCTGCTGCTCGAAACCCGGCTGATCGACGCTCACCGCGACAACCTTGAGTCCTTTCTTGCCCAGATCTTGATACAGCGCTTCGATGCTCGGCATTTCCGTGCGGCAGGGAATGCAGAACGTCCCCCAGATGTTGAGCAACACGACTTGACCGCGATACGTGTCGAGTGTTTTCACAACGGGCTTCGCATCGAGCGTCTTCGCAGTAAACGCTGGCGCCTTCGACCCGACAGTGATCGACGTGAGTTCGTCGCGTAAAAAGTGCATCGCCGTGAACGCGCCGCCGCCAAGCAGAACGACGACGGCGAGCACTGCGAGCCACTGCTGCTTTGCAGTCATCGTCTCACCCTACGCGACTTCGGTGCACAATGCGCGCAGCGCGCCGATTTCGGCTTGCGGTTGCGCCGCTGAAAAAATGGCGTTGCCCGCAACGAACGTATCGGCGCCCGCGTGCCAGCAGCGCGCGATCGTGTCGCGCGAAATGCCGCCGTCCACTTCAAGCGCCGCGTCGCTTCCGGCCTGATCCAGCAAGAAGCGCGCACGTTCGATTTTGTCCACCGAATACTCGATGAACTGTTGTCCGCCAAATCCGGGATTCACCGACATGATCAGCAGCACGTCCAACAAATGCACAACCTCTTCGATGACTGCGAGCGGCGTTGCGGGATTGAGCGCGACACCAGCTTTGCACCCTAACTCTTTGATTCGCATCAATTGACGATCAAGGTGCGGCGCTGCTTCGACGTGAATCGTGAGCACATCGGCGCCCGCTTTCACGAAGTCATCAAAGTATCGTTCCGGCTCAACAACCATTAAATGCACATCGACCACACGTGACGAACAGCGACGCGCGGCTTCGATCACTTTTGATCCAAACGATAGGGCGGGCACGAAACGTCCGTCCATCACGTCGACGTGAATCCAGTCCGCACCGCCCGCATCGCACATGGCGATTTCGGAACCCAGTTTGGTGAAGTCGGATGCGAGCAGCGAAGGGGCAATGCGAACGGTCATGGTAAACGAAGTAGCGCGTGCAAAAACGCGGCGGTGTCGGTGGTGTCAGTCGGCGAACGACCATCGCTGAGGACAAGATCGATAGCGGTTCCCAATCGCACTTTGCGCATCGCGACCGGCACTGACGCCATGACTGTTCCTGCCGGCAGCGGGGATGCTTTGAACTGCACGCTGCCAACGACGAGCCCCAACAGTTCGATCGTGAAGCGGGCAGCACCTTCTTCCATGCCAACAACGTTGGGTACTGCGGGCGCCGTGGAGTCGTTCGCCAACGCCATGCTATCGGCGTAGCGACCAGCGCGTTGCGCCGCGTCACTGCTGTCGGCCGCGCGTCGTTGCGTGAGCGGATCGCTTGCCGCACGATCGCGCACACTGTCCAGCATCGCTCGCAGCGAATCAGGTTGTCCGGGGTGTCCAGGATCCATTCGACGGACGCCGACGACACCAACCGCACCACCGATACCGAGTCCTAACACCAGCGCGATCATTGCACGCATTGCCCAGGTTCGTGCAGTCGCCGACGTTTGCTTTTTCGACGGCGACTTCGCGCGAGGTTGCGGTGCAGTCACTATGCTGCTCTCCGCAATCGCGCGGCAAATGCGCCGTCGTGGCCATGCGCCTGCGGCAACACGCGCAACATGCCGCCATCCAACACCGTGGCTGGCACCGCGCCGTCACTCGGCGCCTCAAGCGTGAACTCCGGATGCGTACGCAAAAACGCATTCACGGGATCATCGTTTTCTTCCAACTCCAACGAGCAGGTGCTATAGATCAACAATCCCCCGGGTTTCACGATCGCGGCCGCCGCGCGAAGAATCGCGCGCTGCGCCGCAGCCATCACCGCAAAATCCGATACGCGCAAACGCCAACGCGCGTCAGGATGACGGCGAAATGTGCCGGTGCCGGTGCAGGGGACATCAATGAGTACGACATCGACCGGTGCAATTGCGGGAGTGCTCGCATCGGCGACATAGCTCACAAGATTTGTTGCGTCGAGACGACCAAATCCCGTCAGCATGCGATCGGTGCGCGTCATGCTGCGATCGGACGCCAACACCAGCGATGCACGACGCGACAGTTCGAGCGCCTTACCGCCGGGCGCGGCGCACAAGTCCGCAACCACTGCGCCCTGCGGGATGTCGGCGTACTGCGTGACCAACGTTGCCGCGGGATCTTGCACGAATAGCAGTCCTTGTTGAAACGCGCCGAGTTCGGTGAGCGCGACTCCGGGGCCAAGTCGAATGGAATCAGGAACGAGCGGGACGTCGTGCGTTTCGACGCCAGCGCCTTCCAACATCGCGTCCAATTGCTCGCGTACGACACCATACGGACGCACCGTGATCGGCGCTTCCTCGTTATTCGCTGTGAGCAATCGTTCGGTCGCCTCAACGCCCCAGCGCTCGACCCATCGCGACACCACCCACGTCGGATGTGAAAAGCGCTGCGCGAGCGCGTCGATCGCATCGGCCGGTACAACGGGTGCGAGCGCGTCGCGTTCGCGATCAACGCGTCGCAACACCGCGTTCATGAGTTTGCTCGCACCGATGCCGCTGCGTCGCTTGCACAGTTCGACCGTTTGCGCGATCGCCGCGTACGCGGGAACGCTGCCCATGAACAGCAATTGATACGTGCCGACGCGAAGCAAGTCGACAACATCGACGTCGAGTTTCGCCAAACCGCCTTTCACGCGTGGCGCGAGCACGGAGTCGATCCACCCGCGTCGGCGCAGCATTCCCCACAACATCTCATGCAGCCATCGCCGATCACGCGCGTCGAGTTGGTGCGTGCGACGTTCAAAGGCGCCGTCGAGGAGATCGCCTTGCCGCAGATCCGCGAGAATAAGCGCTGCCGCCACGCGGGCGTCGGTGACGCCACCAACGTGAGTCGCGGTAGACGCGCCGCTCAATTTCGGGCGCGCTTTGCGCTCGGATCCATCGACGGGAGACATGGCGGAAAGATAGTCGATGCCGGGCGAGGTTAGTCCGGGCAGACTCCGCCCAGCTACAAGGTTGTCGTCCTGAATTGATCGCCCACGCGCACACCGCGACCGCGGGCCCAATCGCCGGGAGTCAGGCGGGGCTTACCGCTGGGCTGCGCCGCGTCAAACCGGACTGCGCCGATTCCGCATCGCACCCACAGCCCCAGCGTATCAATCGAACGTACGGTTCCCGCCGGAGATGCACGAAACGGTTCGTCGAGTGCCGCGTCTGAGCCGTCGCCGACCAGATGCACGCCAAACAGTTTGACCTCGGCCCCGTTGAGTATCGCGAACGCACCAGGGCGCGGATCGAACGCACGCGTGATCCGCGAGACGAGCTGTGCGTCGACTGTGAAATCGAGGCGCCCCATCTCGCGCTCAATCTTGGGCGCGTAGGTCGCCAGCGCGTCGTCCTGCGTCACCGCGTGCATGGCCTGCATCTCAATGAGTGCGAGCGCTTGCACGATTCCCATCGCACCCAGCTCGGACATGCGATCATGCAGCTCACCGTACGTTTCGTCCGCAAGAATCGGCGTGCGCAAAACATGCAACATCGGTCCGGCATCAAGCGCCGGAACCATTTGCATGATGGTAATACCGGTCTCGTCGAGTCCCGCAAGCACGGCGGCTTGAATCGGCGCCGCGCCCCGAAACGCTGGCAACAGCGAGCCGTGAATGTTGATCGTCCCGAGCGTGGGCGCGTCGATCACGGATTTTGGCAGAATGCGGCCGTACGCAACTACGACGGAAATGTCCGGCGACAGCGCGCGCATTGCGTCGAGAAACTCATCTCCGCGAGGTTTCTCGGGCTGCAATACAGGAAGTCCTTCGTCCATCGCCACGCGCTTCACGGGAGACGGATCGAGTTGCGATCGCGAGCGTCCGCGCGGTTTATCAGGCTGCGTGACAACACCAACCACGTCATGCCCTTCACCGACCAGCGCGCGAAGCGGCGGGACGGCAAAATCGGGCGTTCCCCAGAAGAGAATTCTCACTCGGGAGGAAGATCTCCGACGGGCAACACGCGCAGCAACTTGGGATAGTGGTCCTTTTCGTCTTCCCACTCTTTCATTGCCTTGCGGCGCTTGAGCAGGCTAAGTCGATCGGTGAACAACCTGCCGTGCAAATGATCTATCTCATGCTGCAAGCATCGGCCCAGCAGTTCGTTTCCACTCACCTCGTACCACACGCCATCGATGTCCTGCGCGCGCACCGTGACCTGCGCAAAGCGCTGCACGTCGGCGTAGATCTCAGGAATACTCAGGCACCCTTCTTCGCCTTTCACGGTGCCTTCGCTGAGAATGATCTCAGGGTTGATCACCACGAGTTTGACATCGTCCACTTCAACGACCGCGAGTCGTTCACGACGTCCCACTTGGGGCGCGGCCAATCCAACACCCTTGGCCGCGTGCATCGTGTCAAACATGTCGTCGACTAACCGGCGCAGCTCTGGCGTGATGGAATCGACGCGCTCGGTCTCTTGACGCAGTATCGGCGACCCCAACACATGAATATCAAGCAACGACACGCGACGCTCAGCTGTTGCCTGGCTTGTTCACGACACGCGCAATCTTGCCGCGCTCGACGATCAATCGCGCGTCGGCGGATTTGATGGTTATGCGATCGTCCATCGCCGAGACGGGCGCCCCATCTTTGGACTGTTGCGCGATGTTCATGACTTCGCCCACGATCCCGCCCATGGTGACGATCTCGTCCCCTTTCTTGAGCTGCTGGATGAGCGCTTCATGCTTCTTGCGCTGTTGTTGCTGTGGACGAATCAGCACGAAATAGAAAATCGCGAAGATGGCGCCGTACATAAACACCATCTGATAGACGGAGTTTGACGTCGCTTGCAGCGCGAGCAGGCTCGCAAAAATGGGCACAGTCATGGGGTAGTGTGGACGGACGTATCAGTCGTTCGGGCCAGATAGCGGGCAAGCCACGCTCGGCTCCAGCCGTCGAACGCGCCAGCGGCGATCATAACGCGCGCTTGGCGCATCAGGTTGCACAGGAAATGTACATTGTGGAGGGACAACAGGCGCAGGCCGAGGATCTCTTCAGTGACAAAGAGATGCCGAAGGTATCCGCGCGAGAAGCGCTGGCAGGCGACGCAGCCGCACTCGCCGTCAAGCGGACCCGTATCAAGGCGAAATACCGCGTTCTTGATGTTCCGTCGTCCATCGTGCGTGAAAAACGCGCCGGTGCGACCCATTCGGGTTGGCGCGACGCAGTCGAATAGGTCGACCCCACGTGCGACGCCTTCCAACAGATCTTCCGGAAAACCGACTCCCATGAGATAACGCGGTCGGTCGGTGGTTAACGCTGCATCTACCACCTCCATCATCTCGTACATGTCCGGTTTGGCCTCGCCAACGGACAAGCCACCGATGCCGATTCCAACCCAATCGGCCATGTCTTGAATCGCGCGCACCGACTCGCGACGCAGTCCCGCGTGAATTCCGCCCTGCACAATCGGAAATAGCGCTTGGTCGGGAGTTGGTGCCGACGGGTCGTCGCGAAGCAACCGCACGAACTCCGTTTGACACCGCTCGAGCCATCGCACGCTGCGCTCCATAGCTTCGCGCGCTTTGGCTTCGTCTGATTGGCCGGGCACCACGTGATCGAACTGCATAATGACGTCGGCGCCGAGGTTGCGCTCAATGCGCATAACCGATTCAGGGGTGAACTGATGCAGCGCGCCGTCAAAATGACTGCGAAACTCGACGCCGTCCTCGTTGAGTGTACGCAGTCCTTCAAGCGAGAACACCTGAAATCCACCAGAGTCGGTGAGGATCGGTCCACTCCAGTGCATGAAGGTGTGCAGGCCGCCCATCGCCCGTACATTCTCGCTTCCCGGGCGCAACTCGAGATGATAGGCGTTGGCTAGGATCATCGTCGCGCCGAGCGTCGTAAGATCGTCGGGGTCGAGCGCTTTGACAGACGCGAGCGTGCCGACCGGCATGAATTGCGGCGTGTCTATTTCGCCATGCGGCGTACGGAATCGCCCGGCGCGCGCGCGACCGTCTTGATATTCGAGCGTAAAGCCAAAGGACATGTGTATGTCGGTTTACAGCACAACCATTGCGTCGCCGTAACTATAGAAGCGGTAGTGCTCCCTCACGGCGGTTTCGTACGCGTGCATCGTCAAGTCGTATCCGGCAAACGCAGCGACGAGCATGATGAGCGTGGATTTGGGCAGATGGAAGTTGGTAATGAGATGATCGACGCCGCGAAACACATAGGGCGGTCGCAAGAAAATATTGGTATCGCGCTGTGTCGCGTGCACGACGCGTGCGCTATCGGTAGCGGTTTCGAGCGTGCGAACGCTCGTGGTTCCGACGGCCCACAGCGCGCTCCCGCGTGCGCGCACGGCATTCATCGCCGATGCCGCCGACTCGCTCACCTCGCACCATTCTTCGTGCATCACGTGGAGCGACGGATCGTCATCTTGCACCGGGCGGAACGTTCCCGCACCAACGTGCAGCAGCACGTCAATACGTTCGACGCCGCGCGCATCGAGCGCGCTGAGTAGTTGCGGCGTGAAGTGTAATCCCGCTGTTGGTGCCGCGACGGAGCCCGACTGTGCAGCATACACGGTTTGATAGCGCGACGCGTCACCGACATCGTCTGGGCGATCGATGTATGGTGGCAGCGGAATGTGTCCGTATTTTTCGATCGCCGCGCTCACATCGCCAGTTGCATGCAATCGCACGATGCGCGTGTGTCGCGGCGTACTCTCGACGATCTCCACACGAAAATCCGGAGCAATTGTCACGATGCGTCCCGGACGCAACTTTCCACCCGGATGAATCATCGCCTCGTAGTGTTGTGCATCGACGGGGCGAAGGAGCAAAATCTCCGCGGGCCCACCACTTTCGCGCGTGCCCAGCAAGCGGGCGCGAAACACGCGCGTCGTGTTCAATACGAGTGCGTCGCCGGACGGAATCAGCTCGGCGATGTCGCGAAACGTGCGATGTGAAAGCGTTCCGGTCGCACGATCGACCACCAGCAAACGACTGCGGTCACGCGGCTCGACGGGACGCTGCGCGATGCGCTCATCGGGAAGCGGATAATCGTAGTCGGACGTCATGCGACCGCGTGAGGCTGCGGTCGCGTCCGTTGGGTCGTGGTGGGGAACGTCCATCGATGCGAAAGACAACCTATCGACCGGTCGAGCGCAACGGCTTCGACCGGCCTACTTGATTGTGAATACTGTCTGTCGTGACGTTTTGCGATTGGTCGCTTGATCGGTGATTTCAACGCGCAAGCGATATGCACCCGCCGCCGACTCCGACAAGTCGAGCGACATAAACTCGACGAGTGCGTCTGCGCTCGCGGCGCTGCGATCAAACGAAATCGTGAGTTTGTCGCGTGACCGTTGTTCACGACCGATCGCGCGACCAAGCCCGTCGACGACGCGTGCGGCGAAGTTGCCCACGATAGTTCGATCGACGCGTTCTACTTCGATGGAGACACGATATTTAGCCGCGCCATCTTTTGCGGTGAGATCGTACATCTCCCACAGCAGGCCGATCGAACTGCCGCGTGCGAACATACCGATGTTGGGCTCAATCGCGATATCCGTCCACCGCCGAGGTGCTGCGCCGGACTTCAGTGTGGGTTTGGTGCCGAGCAAAATGTCGCTCATGCCAAAGCCCGCTGTGATGACCGGATCAACACGCGACATGGCGCGAGCGGCGCGTCGACTGTCGACTTGCATCGCTTCGATACGAATCACGTTGATACCTGGTCCCATTCGCCGGTTCCAGATGCGCGACAGCGGTTCAGTCGTCGAATCAGGGCGCACCCGTTGTTGCACAGACTCCACGCCTTTGACGCGCACATACTGGTCAAACATGCGGAAGTCGATATCGATCGGTGCCGAAGTCAGGTCGAGCCCGCGCACGAGCGAATCAATTGGTATTCGCGCAGCGACCACAGCATCGGTGGAATCGTTGCCGGCACGGAATCGTGCGACGCGAATGGGGATCGTATCGATCATGCGTGCGGCAGGGACGTTGTCGAACGCCACCGGGAGTGCACGCTTGATCTGGTCGAGATAATCCTTGTCCGACCACGCCACCGCTGCTGTGCCGTAGCCCGGCTTCATATCAAACAGGAAGGTCAGTCCGTTACGGTAATTCCAAACGAGCGTGGTGCCCGCTTCGCCAACGTTTGCGTTCGGATCGGAATTGCCTTGAACCGTCATTTCGAGGTCAGGTGGTCCGTAGCGCACGAAGACATCGCCGCGATCCGTATCGGCGCCGTGCAGGTTGAGGTCTTCGTTTGTCCATCGAAATTCGGACCAGACGACGCGCGACAAAAACTCTAGTCGATATTCATTTTCGGCCGTGAGTGCGAGCGGATCACTCATCAACCAGTACATGGCTTCGAAATTGCGTTGCTGTGCCAGCGGTAGTTTCTTGAACGCAATGGTGTCGCCAATGCTCCCCTTCGATTGGTCGGAAGGTCGTGGCCGAAGGATGCGCGAGAACTGCGTCATGCGCGCTTCTTCTTTTTCGTCCATCATCGCCAGCGCACTATCGAAGGCGATCTGCGCCATGTGCTCGTTGCCCAGGCGATGGTACGCCAGTCCCTGTGCAAGCCGAGATTGAAAGTCGAGCGGGTATTTGCGTGCGCGCTTGTTGGCGATTTCGAGCATGTCGGTCCAGCGACCCCGCTCGCCATACGCCATGTACAAATGTCGGCTGTTGCGCTGGCTGGTCGGCGCCTATTATTTCGATGAAA
>JANXUN010000094.1 GCA_025356185.1 Gemmatimonadaceae bacterium | reverse complement strand
GTTTGATCTTGGGCAGCATCCTCGGAATACTTGCAGTCGCGCGTATTCTCACGTGGAATGCGTTAGGACTTTTTCACTATCCGAGCGCCAACCTGCTCGCGACTGCAGTAGGATTGTCGTTGGTAGGTATCGTGACGTTTGGGTCGCTCACCGGCTCGATGTTGCCGTTCGTCCTGCGTCGCTTAGGCTTTGACCCGGCCAGTGCGTCGGCGCCGTTCGTAGCAACGCTCGTCGACGTCACGGGTATCAGCATTTACTTCAGCGTGGCGTACGTGGTGCTTCGGGGAACGCTGCTATAAGCAACGCCACATCGATCCGTGGCGAGTGCCGGGTTACATTCGTCCTTGAATACCGGCTCGGCCAACGGGCCGACCGTCTTCTCGAGACATCGTATGGCAAAAATTCTGGTTACCGGCGCTGCCGGCTTCATCGGGTATCACACGAGCGAGCGCTTGCTTGCGCGGGGGGATGAAGTTGTCGGTTTAGATAACGTCAACGACTACTACGATCCGACGCTCAAAGAGGCGCGCATTGCGCGCCTCGCGCCCAACGCGGGCTTTCGGTTGGTGCGCAAAGAACTCGGCGATCGCGCGGGCGTTGAGCAGCTCTTTCGCGACGAACGATTCGATCGCGTGATTCATTTGGCCGCGCAAGCTGGTGTGCGGTATTCAATCACCAATCCGCACACGTACATCGAGAGCAACCTCGTTGGGTTTTTGCACATTCTCGAAGGCTGTCGCCATCACGGCGTGCAACATCTCACGTATGCCTCCTCGTCGAGCGTGTACGGCGCCAATACAGCGATGCCGTTTTCGGTGCACCAGAATGTCGATCATCCCGTTTCGTTGTACGCGGCGACGAAGAAAGCGAACGAGTTGATGGCGCACACGTACAGTCACTTGTACAACTTGCCTACGACCGGGCTGCGCTTTTTTACGGTATACGGTCCGTGGGGCCGTCCGGACATGGCGTTGTTTTTGTTTACCAAAGCGATTCTTGAAGGTCGCGCGATTGATGTGTTCAACTTTGGCAAGATGCGCCGCGACTTCACGTTTATCGATGACATTGTTGAAGGGGTGATTCGCACCAGCGATCACATCGCGTCGCCAAACCGCGTGTGGAATTCTGATGCGCCCGATCCGGCGACGAGCAAAGCGCCGTACCGCATTTACAACATCGGCAACAACAATCCGGTCGAGTTGATGCATCTGATCGAAACGCTTGAAAAAGCGTTGGGTCGCGTCGCGACAAAAAACTTGCTGCCCATTCAGGCAGGTGATGTGCCTGCAACGTTTGCGAACGTCGATGCGCTCGTGCAGGACGTCGGTTTTGCGCCCCAGACGTCGATTGAAGACGGCGTCGCGCGCTTTGTGTCGTGGTATCGTTCGTACTACAACATCGGAGATTGAGAGTCACATGAAGATTGCCATGATTGGCACTGGATACGTGGGATTGGTGTCTGGCGCTTGCTTCGCAGAGTTTGGGCCGTCGGTCGTGTGCGTCGATCTCGATGCAGGCAAAGTCGAGCGACTGCGTCGCGGTGAGATTCCGATTTACGAGCCCGGTCTCGACGCTCTCGTTAACAAAGGGCTGTCGACAGGGCGCCTCACGTTTACCACAAACTTGCAAGAGGCGGTCGCGAACGCCGACGCGGTGTTTATCGCAGTCGGAACACCGTCGCGCCGCGGCGATGGCCACGCCGACTTGCGCTACGTTGAAGCCGCTGCTGCAGAAGTCGCGCGTGCCTTGACGGGTTACGCGGTGATCGTGACCAAGAGTACTGTCCCTGTCGGCACTGGTCGTCGCTTAGCGGCGATCGTGCACGAAGCGAATCCGGACGCGGAATTTGACGTCGCATCCAATCCGGAGTTTTTGCGCGAAGGATCGGCGATCGGTGATTTCATGCGCCCCGATCGCGTGGTGATTGGTGCAGAAACCGCGCGCGCGCAGTCGGTGATGCAGGCATTGTATCGCCCGCTGTATTTGATGGAAACGCCGGTGGTAATGACGACGCTTGAGACGGCAGAGCTCACCAAGTACGCCGCGAATGCGTTCCTCGCCACAAAAATTACGTTCATCAATGAGATCGCGGACTTGTGCGAAAAAGTTGGTGCGAATGTGCAGGACGTTGCGCGCGGCATGGGGCTGGACGGGCGCATCGGGAAGAAATTTTTACATGCGGGACCGGGCTACGGCGGCTCGTGTTTTCCAAAGGATACCTTGGCGCTTGTGCGCACCGCGCAAGAATACGGTTCACCGGCACGACTGGTTGAAACAGTTGTACAAGTGAATGACACGCGCAAAGGCGCGATGGCGTCGCGCGTGATGCACGCGTGCGGTGGAGCGGTGCGCGGAAAAACCGTGGGCGTGCTTGGCGTCGCGTTCAAACCGAACACCGATGACATGCGCGCGGCACCCAGTCTTGCGATTGTTCCGGCGTTGCAGGACGCGGGCGCGATCATTCGTGCGTACGACCCCGCGGCGATGCACGAAGCCGAGGCACTGCTGCCCGATGTCACGTGGTGCAAAGACGCGTACGACGCGGCTACCGGCGCCGACGTGTTAGTGATCATCACCGAGTGGAACGAATTCCGCGCGCTCGA
>JANXUN010000091.1 GCA_025356185.1 Gemmatimonadaceae bacterium | reverse complement strand
ACTGGGCGGCAAAAGGCACGGCGTTGCTGGGCGTGCGTGCAGTCATCGCGGAAAGCTTTGAGCGCATTCACCGCTCGAACTTGGTGGGGATGGGCGTGTTGCCGTGTGAATTTGCGAGCGGCGAAACGCGCCAGTCTCTCGAACTGAGTGGCTTTGAAACGTACGAGATCGTTGGCCTGAGCGACGCGTTGCAACCGCGCGCAACGCTGACCGTGCGCGCGACCGCGTCCGATGGTTCGACGAAATCGTTCAGCGTGCGTTGTCGCATCGACACGCCTGAAGAAATGCAGTACTACAAGCACGGCGGCATTTTGCCGTACGTGTTGCGAGGACTGGTTGCAAAGTAAGCCGGAAGCAGAGAGACGCTAGAATGGAGACGTAAACGTGCCCGCCCCGATTCATCTTCTGGTTAATCCGGCAGCCGGATCGGGGCGCGCTCGCGATCGCATTGAAAGCGCATATGCGGCACTGCGCACGATTGGACACGTTGAATTGGTGGAATCACAGTCTCCGCGAGACGAAACGCAACTCGCGATTGCTGCCTCGCGCGCACGTGCACGCGCGCTGGTCGTGCTGGGCGGCGACGGGTCGGTATCGCACGCCGCGCGTGGACTGATTGGCGAGCAATCACAAACACCGCTCGCCGTGTTTGCGTCGGGTACCGGTAATGACTTCGTGAAATCGCTCGACCTTCCGGCGCACGATTATCTCGCGATGGCGCGCGTGATTGCGAACGGACACAGTCGACGCATCGACGCAGCGGAAATTGACGGCGTCCCGTTCGTCAATGTGGCAGGATTCGGTTTTGATGTTGAGGTGACCTCGCGGATTCGCACGTCTGACCGCAGCAGGCTTCTCAAAGGCACAGCCTTGTATGCGGTCACTGCGCTGCAGCAGCTCTTTCGATTTCGCGAGTTTCACGCGTCAATTTCAGCATTGCGCAGCGGCGAACGCGCCCCGTGGCTGATCGTCGCATTTGCCAACGGCCAATGGTTTGGCGGCGCGTTTCGCATCGCCCCGCAGGCCGCGGTCGACGACGGCTTGCTACACTGCGTCGCGATCGGCTCGGCGACGCCACTCGAGCGCGTTGGCCTGTTCGCGCGGGCGCTCCGCGGCACACACCTCGCTCAACCGCAGGTCACTGTCGCGTCAGCCCACGAGTTCAAAATCGATTTTGTTGACCGTCCGCACTTTCAAGCGGACGGCGAACTGCATCACGCGCGCTCACGTTCTGTCACCGTTCGCGCACTACCCAACGCCTTGCGCGTCGTGTCGCGCGCGTGAACGTCTCAAAGCCTCAAAACAAACGCTTCGGCTCACGCACTACGTCGTCGTCCTTCGCCATCGCTGTCGATGTTGAAGGCGCGCCACCAGCAATCGGCTTGCTGTCTCGCGGCGCGATTTCCGACGGCGCTGCGGCCTCGCCGGCGCCAGTCCCGCTCATCGTCTTCTTGAATTCGTTGATGCCTTTGCCCATCGAACCCGCGATTTCGGGGATGCGCTTGGCGCCAAACAGCAGCAGGACGATCACCAGCACAACCAGCAGGTGACCGAGAGAAAGATTCTCAAACATGGGATCGGCTCCGGTGTAGAACGCGTACCTCCGCGATCGGAGGTGCCTACGCTGTACAGTAACCTACTGTCCTAGCGTCGTGGCGACCATTATCGTCAAGCGGGTTCACGCACGTCCCCGTGCTTTTTCTGTACGTGCCTCTTGAGGAGTTCGTCATGCAGGATATTCTGCGCACCGCGCGCCGTACGGTTGCTGTTGCTGCGGCGCTTGCCGCCTTGTCTGCCGTGGCACTGACCACCACCCACGCCCAGGCTGCTCCAGCCGCTCCTGCTGCCACGGCGCTCAAAGTGGGTGACATGGCGCCCGACTTTACAGTGCCGTGGGTCACCGCCGCTGGGCTTGAATCCAAGCCGTTCAAGCTGTCCGAGCATCGTGGCGAAACAATCATCCTTGCGTTTTTTCCAAAAGCGCGCACGCAAGGCTGCACCATGCAAATGCATGCGTATCGCGATCGTTACTCGGAGCTCTTCAAAGACGGCAAGAAAATCACGCTCATCGGCGTCAGCATCGACCCCGATTCGGCGTTGACGTCGTGGGCCAAAGATGACGGCTTCAAGTTTCATTTCGCTTCAGACGTCGATCGCAAAGTCGGCATGGCCTTCGGAGCCAACCTGGGCACCGGCAATCACAAGCGTCACCTGTACGTGATTGATCCCAAGGGCAAGATCTCGTACATCGCCGTGCCGTTCTTGCAGGCGGCCGATGAAG
>JANXUN010000076.1 GCA_025356185.1 Gemmatimonadaceae bacterium | reverse complement strand
CCCAACCCCGCGAGTCCTGCTGCCATCAGGAGATACGTACTGGGTTCCGGTACGATGTTTGCGGCTGATGACGTAGTTGCGAGGATCTGACCAGACAGCTCCACCAGCTTGTCAGGCGCGCCTGCGCCGACTCCGCCTGCGCCGACTCCTTGAATGGTCACGTCGTTTACCTTGAGAGTAAATGTCCCGCCGTCGAACGCGAACGACTGCGTGTTGCTGGGGCCGAAGTTGATCGAGACGCCACCATTGTCAGTGCCGAGCGGCGTTACATTGCCCAGCAAAGTCGCTGTGTATACGGGGCCGTTCGGCGACACCCCGCTCGGCGCAGTAAAGTTGACGCGCAGGTTGAAGGACTCGCCAGTAAACAGCTGGAGGCCGTTGGTCAGCGTGAATGAGCCGAGGTTGTCGACGTTCAGTGTGGCGCTTGGCACGTTTCCGATGCCTAAGAACCCGAGAGACGTAATGCCGGAGAATGTCGAGTTACGATACGAGAGCGGACCAAAGACGTCCGTCACATTCGCCGATACATTTTCTGGGGTGCAAGAACCCACGCCCACAAAGAAGCACGCATTGGTGAAACCGGTGAACGTCGTTTGCGCGTGCGCGGTCGCGGCGAGTGCAACGCTCGCCGCAATTGCGGCGGTCGCTGCGCGAAGTGAGAATTTCATGCGTACTCCTCGAGGATGATGGCCGAAATGAGCATCTGCGCGTCGTCTGAAACCGCGCACAGGATTGCGCCATCATAAAAGGCAATACGCGTGCCCGAACTATCGCGACAACATTGGAGCGAGATAGTGGCCGGTGTGACTCTCCTTCACCTTCGCGACCTGCTCGGGCGTGCCCGATGCAACGACTCGTCCACCGCGCGTGCCGCCTTCGGGTCCCATGTCAATGATCCAGTCGGCGGTCTTAATGACGTCCAAATTGTGTTCGATCACGAGCACCGTGTTGCCACGATCGACGAGTTTGTGCAGCACGCCCAGCAGCACGCGCACGTCTTCGAAGTGCAATCCGGTCGTTGGTTCGTCGAAAATGTAGAGCGTGCGACCGGTATCGCGCTTTGACAGCTCGGTCGCCAGCTTGACGCGTTGCGCTTCGCCACCAGAGAGCGTGGTCGCACTCTGTCCGAGGTGGATGTAGCCAAGCCCGACATCGCGCAGGGTTTCGAGTTTTTGCGCGATTCGCGGTTGGTTCTCAAAAGTGACACAACCATCTTCTACCGTGAGGTCGAGTACCTCGGCGATACTGCGTCCGCGAAAACGCACTTCGAGTGTCTCTCGATTGAATCGTTTGCCTTTGCACACGTCGCATGGCACGAAGACATCGGGCAAAAAGTGCATTTCGATTTTGACGAGTCCATCGCCCTGGCACGCTTCGCATCGCCCGCCTTTGACGTTGAACGAAAAGCGTCCCGGGCCATAGCCGCGAATTTTTGATTCAGGCAACTCGGCGAACAAATCGCGAATCGGCGAGAACACACCCGAATACGTCGCAGGATTGGAGCGCGGCGTGCGGCCAATCGGGCTTTGATCGATGTCGATGATTTTGTCGAGGTGTTCAAGGCCGCGAATTTTGTCGTGCGCGCCGGGGATGACGCGTGCGCGATAAAAGTGTCGCGAGAGGGCGCGTTGCAGAATGTCGGTAACAAGCGTGGACTTACCCGAACCGGAGACGCCGGTAACGGCGACGAACAGTCCCAAGGGAAACTCTGCCGAGACGCGCTGCAGGTTGTGTTCGCGTGCGCCAGTAACGCTGATGACGCGTGTGGGATCGACTGGACGTCGCTTCTCGGGAAGCGGAATCGTGCGAGTGCCGCGCAGGTATTGCCCGGTGATTGACGCTTTCGTATCGATGACTTGCTGAACAGTTCCGGCGGCGATGACTTCGCCGCCATGCTTACCCGCGCCAGGACCCAGATCGATCAGGTGGTCGGCGGCGCGAATCGTTTCTTCGTCGTGCTCGACCACGATGACGGTGTTGCCTAAGTCGCGCAGCTGTTTGAGGGTCGAGAGCAGTCGTCCGTTGTCGCGTTGATGCAGCCCGATGCTTGGTTCGTCCAAAATGTATAGCACGCCCACGAGACGCGATCCGATTTGCGTCGCGAGACGAATACGTTGTGCTTCGCCTCCAGAGAGCGATTCAGCGCTGCGATTAATGGTGAGATAGTCGAGGCCAACGTCGACGAGGAAGCGCAGCCGTTCGCACACTTCCTTGAGAATGGGTGCCGCGATCTCGCGATCGATTCCCGGTTTGCCGGGCGCACGCACTGGTACGCCTTCGAAGAACGTGAGCGCATCGACAATGCTGTGCTGCACGACTTCGCCGATGTTTTGCCCATGGAGCGTGACCGCCAGCGTTTCGGGACGCAAACGGCGACCTTTGCACGCGGGGCATGGCCCTGCCACCATGAACGCTTCGAGTTCGCCGCGTACGGCTTCGGAGCTCGTTTCGTCGTAGCGTCGCTGCACGTTTGACACGATGCCTTCCCACGCAATTTCTGGTGTCGCTGTCTTCTTTGTGGCCGACTTGGTCGCCGTCTTCGCAACACGCGTGGTTTTTTTTGCTGCAGCACGCTTCGTTGCGGTTTTGTCACTGACACCGCGCAGCAACTGCTGTTGTACCTTGCTCGGAAGCTCTTCCCACGGCGTGTTGAGCGCGAAGTCCAACAACTTTGCGAGTCCCGGCAAAATCACTTTGCGCAAATAGCCATCGGGCTCGCCCCACGGCAGAATCACGCCGTCAAGCACCGAAAGCGTAGGGTCGCCGAGTATGAGATCATCACTGACCGTGCGCGTCGTGCCGAGTCCACTGCAGAATTCGCACGCACCGAACGGTGAGTTGAACGAAAAATGACGCGGCTCCAACTCTGGCATCGAGATCCCGCACGTCGGGCAGCCGTATCGTTCCGAAAACATTTCTGTTGTCTGTTTATTGCCGTCGTAGCGGACCACTTCGGCAAGTCCTTCGGATAACCGTAGAGCGGTTTCGACGGAGTCGGTGAGGCGCCCTCGATCGTCGTTGCGAATGACAAGTCGATCGACGACAACCGAAATCGAGTGATTGAGTTTGCGGTTGAGCTTTGGCGGCTCGGCGAGTTCAATGAGTTCGTTGTCAACGACCGCACGCACAAAACCTTGCTTTCGCGCGTTCTCAAACATTTCGCGAAATTCGCCTTTGCGACCCTGCACGAGCGGCGCGCGAATTTCCAAGCGTGTGCCTTCGGGCCACGCGAGCATTTGCTCGACGATTTGCGTGGGGCTTTGGCGCTGCACGGGCCGTCCGCAGTTGGGACAGTGCGGCGTGCCGGCGCGCGCGTACAGCAGGCGCAGATAATCGTAAATTTCCGTGACCGTCCCGACGGTCGATCGCGGATTGCTGCCCGCCGATTTTTGCTCGATTGAAATCGCGGGGGAAAGCCCCTCGATAGAATCGACGTCGGGCTTTTCCATCAATCCGAGAAACTGTCGCGCGTAGGCGGACAGTGATTCGACGTATCGCCGCTGTCCTTCGGCGTAAATCGTGTCGAATGCCAGTGACGATTTGCCCGAACCGGACAACCCCGTCACCACCGTGAGTTGATCGCGCGGAATGGAGACGCTGATGTTGCGCAGATTGTGTTCGCGCGCACCCCGCACCACGAGCATATCGACCGGCTCTGCGGCCGGAGGCGCCTTTTTTGCCATAGACTACCAAGGTGTGAAAGGCGCGAGGCGGAAACAACCCCGTCCGCGGGTCGTCATTCGTACATGATTGAAATGACCAGCCTCTCCAAGCGGTACGGCACGTTTACCGCCGTGCGCTCGTTGGATCTCGTGGTACCCAGTGGCGAGCTTTTTGGGTTTCTTGGACCGAACGGCGCGGGCAAAACCACGACGATGCGTATGATCGCGGGGATTTTGCAGCCCACGTCTGGGACCGTGCGGATCGCGGGGCACGACTTACAGACCGATCCGCTGCGCGCGAAGCGTGTGTTGGGGTTTATCCCGGACCGTCCGTTTGTGTACGAGAAGTTGACGGGCATGGAGTTTTTACGATTCACCGCCGGACTGTATGGTGAAGACGGCGCCGACGTCGACCGACGCGGCCACGAACTATTGGCACTATTCGATTTGGAATCGTGGCGCGACGAGTTGGTAGAGAGTTACAGCCACGGCATGCGGCAAAAACTCATTATCGCCAGCGCGTTTGTGCATCGACCCAAGGTCATTGTCGTTGATGAGCCGATGGTTGGCTTAGATCCCAAGTCGTCCAAGATTCTCAAAGATCTCTTTCGCGAGTACACGCGTCGCGGCCATGCGATCATGATGTCGACGCATACGTTGGAAATTGCCGAAGACATGTGCGATCGCATTGGTATCATGCAGCGCGGCGAACTTGCGGCGTGCGGCACGATGCATGAACTCCGAGGCGCTGCGGGTAACACCGATGGCCTCGAACAAATCTTTCTGCGATTGACCGGCGATCTCGTTGCACGAGAACTGGTCGAGGTGTTGGATGCGTAAGCCCGGCGTGTGGCGCGTGCTGTCACCTAAGTGGCAGATGGCACGTCGTCGACTGCACCAGCGCGAGCGAGGAGACCTTCGTCGAATGATCGCCGTCGGCGTCCTGGGCGGCGGATTTTGGCTTGCAAGCTTTTTGTTGGCGTTCCGCTTGGTGCGCTATTTCCGAAGCGCGCAGGACATTGGCACGTTGCTGTCGGGCAAGCTGCTCTCGATGGTGCTGCTGTCATTTGTGAGCATTTTGTTGCTTTCTAACATGATCGCCGCGCTCAGTAACTTTTTTCTCGCAAAGGACCTCGATCAGTTGGCCTCCGCGCCACTCTCACCGTGGTCGGTGTATCTCGCGCGTCTCGCGGAAACCACATTACACTCCAGTTGGATGGTGGCGTTGTTGTTGGTGCCGCTGATTGCCGCGTACGGTTTTGCGTTCCACTCCGGCATTGGCTTCGCCGCGTTTGCAGTCGTGGCCGTTGTACCGTTTTTGTTGATTCCCTCGGCGATCGGCGCAACGAGCACGCTTATTTTGGTGAACGTGTTTCCTGCGCGACGCACGCGCGATGTGCTCACGGTGATCACGGCGCTCGCCGTCGCGGGACTTGTTGCCGTGTTTCGCGCGGCGCGCCCCGAACAGCTCGCGCGGCCCGAAGGCTTTCAGAATTTCATGCAGTTTATTTCGGCGCTCGATACGCCATCGTCCCCGTGGATGCCGAGCGAATGGCTCAGCGAGGCGATCATGCGCTGGGTGCAGGGTGAAGCGGTGTGGGGCGCGCTGTTGCGTTTATGGGGCGTGGCGGCCGCGCTGATCGGACTCGGTGGCGTCTTGCACATGTACGGATGGGCCCGTGGATTTAGTCAGGCGCAAGAAGGCGCGAACAAGCGCGCATCCAGTTTGGCACGACGACCACTGATCGATCGACTGTTGCGTCGCCTGGCACCGCGGCGGCGTGAGCTCGTATTGAAAGAGATCAAGGTCTTTGCGCGCGACAGTACGCAGTGGTCGCAGCTGATCTTGTTGGCGGTGCTCGTCGTCGTGTATGTCTCCAACGTGCGGTATTTGCCACTCAACGGCAGTGGCATGACGACGCTGCTGCGCAACGTGATTCCGTTTCTCAATCTCGCGCTGGCTGGGTTTGTGCTGGCCTCCATCGCTGCGCGTTTTGTATTTCCAAGCGTCAGCCTTGAGGGTCGTACGTGGTGGCTGCTGCGATCGGCGCCGCTTCCAATGCGTGACGTGTTGTGGGCCAAGTATTGGGTGGGTGCGTTTCCGCTACTGTTCCTCGCGCTCATTCTCGTGGGCGCAACCAACTCGATGCTTGGCGTGACGCCATTCGTGCAAGTCGTGTCGCTTACGGCCATCGTCGCGCTTGTATTCCCCTTGACGGCCATGGCGTTGGCATTTGGGACGTTCTATCCGCGATTTGACACGGAGAATGCCGCGCAGATTCCCACCTCGTTTGGCGGGTTGCTGTTTATGATGAGTGGCATCGTGCTGATTGCGCTCGTCGCGTTTTGTACTGGTCGACCTGCGGCGCGATTTGTGGTGGCCGAACATTTTGGTTGGGCGCGAGATCCGATGCAGATGGTGCTGCCGTTTGTGATCGCGGCATCGACATGTGTTGCCGCGACGGTGGTTCCGATGCGAATGGCTCGCGCACGTCTCGAGGGTGTCGAGCGAGAATAGCGTCGCAATCGTGGCGGCACCGAGCTATACTCGCCTGCCATGCCTCCGCTTTCTCCACCAACACGTGCTGCGCCACGCGTCACCATCACCGCACACACGGCGAGCACGTTTCGGCGAAAGCTGCATGCGTGGTATCGAATCCATTCGCGCGACTTGCCGTGGCGCACGACACGTGACCCATATCGGATTTTGATATCCGAGCTGATGCTGCAGCAAACGCAGGTGTCGCGCGTGTTGGAGTATTACGCGCGATTTTTGGATCGCTTTCCCACGCTCGACGCCCTTGCCGATGCGCGCCCCAAGCGTGTGATGGAGGCATGGGAGGGGCTGGGCTACTATGCTCGGGCGCGCAACCTGCACAAACTTGCGCGCCACGTCACCACCGAGCGCGACGGCGTGATTCCCCATGAGCCGGTCGCACTGCGCGAGCTGCCGGGAATTGGCGCATACACCGCGGGTGCAGTGGCCTCATTTGCCTATGAGAAACGCGCAGCGCTCGTGGATACGAATGTTGCACGCGTTCTCACCCGCGTGTTTGCGCCGAAGCTCAAACCGAAGAGTAGCGCGGGATCGAAGGCGTTGTGGGCAATCGCTGAACAGCTACTTCCGCGCACGGGGAAACTGACGTGGACACACAATCAGGCATTGATGGAGCTGGGTGCTCTTGTCTGCGCAGCGCGTGCTCCCAAATGCCCTGTGTGTCCCGTGCGATCGGTGTGCAAGAGCGTGGATACGTTTTAGCCTCCGTCCTACACGCGTGATGTTGCGTGTACGACGCGTCACTAGGGCGAAGTCAGCCGAATCACCTCATTCCCGATCTTCACCGACTGCACGACGCCACCGGCCACGCGCAACGCTTCCACGCTCACCATTGTCTGATCGCGTGCCTGGCTATGCTGCAGCATGATGCGCGACTGCACCTGACCCTGCGGCATACGAATTTCCCATTGGCTTATCAGCCATCGTCCATTGTCGAGGTGCGCAAACCAAATGTTACCGCCGACGTTCGCCGCCTGATAGGCCGATGGCACGTTGGTATAGCGAAACGCAATTTGCCGTAGTTCGTTGGACGCACGATCCAACCAAAAGGTGCCTGCAATGTCCTTGACTCCCGTATGATCTTCGCGTGGCCGGAACGCGAGTCCGATCCACTCTTTGTGCACTGACGTGGGCTTCTGCACGTCAAAGCAGTGGGAGTCAATGAACGACGGGGAGAGCAAGATGTCCGCATCTGGCGCGTAGTACGCCACCTGCGTGCTATCGTCGACGACGTATCCCGATTTCGCAACGACGTCCGGTGAGAGCGTGATGTACGGACGGCGCGCGACAATCGCGCCTTCGAGCGGTGCTTCACTGGCGATCACCTTCCCATCGCGCGACACAGTGCGATCGAATCGCGACACATTCGCCATGAAATCCTGCGCGCCCGCACTCGCCTGAGTCGCGGCGATCGCCGCACGCGTAGCGTCCCAGAGCAGCGTCTCTTGCAACTTCGCGTCGCGCGGCATACCGCACACGCTCGTCGAACGCGACGTGCCCTCGTTGGCGTTCGCACCCATCACGAGTAGACCACGGAACGTCATCACCAGTACGGACAACGCCGAACCCACCCAATAGCGACGCATCTTCGCACCTCCCGACTCATGGTTCACACCAACACGAGCTGCTCTCCGCAGTTGCTACAGAAGCGCGAACCCACCAGCTCCACCGACGCCCCGCAATCCGCGCAGCACTTGGCAAGATAGCGCCCGCAGCTCGAGCAGTACGCTGCGTCTGGCTCAGGACGCGGGCCACACACATCGCACGCCTGCTGTTGCGCGCGCGCTCTCTCGATCGCGGCCTCGACAGGATCGGGCGACTGACCGGACCGGGTCGCTTCAACGTGGGCTCGTTTCGCAACGCCGCGTTCCGTCCGTGCTGCAAATTTCGTCGACGCGGATTTGGCCGCACGCATTTCATCGACTGCTGCCTGCGTGTAGCGCTGCTTAAGCAGTGCGTAGTCTGTGTCGGACAATTTTCCCGTTTCGCGATCGAATTCAATTTCCCGCAACGCCGCAACGGCGCCATTGATCGAGAGATTGACGGCCGCATCGCGCTCCGTGCGCGCCCGTGTTGAAGACGTCTCCTTGTCGGACGGCGACACGTCTTCGCCAATCAGCGGCAATAGCACGAGCGAGAGTCCACCCAATGCGAGTACGGTGCCGACCGCCAACGGAATCGCGCCTTCAGGCAACACTAGCGCCACGATGCGCTCACGAGAGGCCTATCGACGATCATCGCGCAGCGCGGCATCGATCACCGCGAGTTCATCGGCGGTCGCGTCGACTGGCAACGGATGCTCGGTCGATGCTTGAAACGTCGTCGCGCTGTTGGACGCGCTTTCCGGCGCCGCATTGCGCCGCCATCCGCGCAGAAGCGCACCGATTCCAAGAGCGCCGCCCACGAGCGCCGCTGCCGGCGCAATCCACGCTAACAGATTAAAGCCCTGCTTGCGCGGCTCCATCAAAATGAAATCACCATACGTATCGAGCATCGCATTCATGATTTCGTCAGCGCTGTAACCGCCTTCAACCAACGTTTGCACATCGCGGTGCACCGCCGGTGAAATACCACACGTGAAATCGGTGGTGCGACAGGTGTACACGTCGAGCGTGCACGGGCACGGACAGGCCAGTTGGCGTTCAAACGCTTGGATTTGTGCGTCGTTCATCAAGCGCGTGGCATCGCGCTTGGGCGGACGTCGTACGGACTTGTACGAGTCCGATGTCATCTCGACGTTGCTTGCCGCCGATTGTGTCGCCGGCACTTGCATATCGACCGGCGTTGAAATCGCGGGCTGTTTTGCGGCGCCTTGCGCGCGCAGCGTGCGTGCCACCAGCGTCGCCGATGCGGCAACGACAAGCGACGCGCCTGCCCGCGCAACGAATGCGCGACGAGTCACCATCGTCATGCGTTCACCAAAGCGGGCAGTGGGTCGGAGGCGATTTGTGAGACGTATCCACTCTCACGATCGGCGCGTTGTGCTTGCGGCCACATCACGATCAGTCCACCGAACGCCATCATGATTCCGCCAAACCATACGAACCACACCAACGGATTGAAGTTGATGTGCACCGCCGCCGTGTCTTTGTCCAAGGGTCCGGTGAACACCAAATACACGTCTTGCTTTGGGGACTCCAGCAATCCGACTTCGGTGGACGCTTCAAACGATGGCTCGCCTCGGCTATCAACGTGCTGGCGCTTTTCGCTCGACAATAATCCCATCGATTTGCCATCGCGCATGACCGCAAAGGTCACCGCAACGACGCGTCGATTGAGCTGCTCGAACGTGGAGATGCCTTGGCTCGTGAACGTCCACGCGTGTCCAAATGAGTCGGTGGCCTTAATCGATTCGCCGGTTTTTACCGTTGCGGCCAAATCTTTTTGGTACGGCAGTCCGGCAAAGGCGCAAAACAGCACAACGACGCCAAAGTGTACGATGTATCCACCGTACCGACGACGATTGCGACCGATCAATCGCATTGAGGCGGCGAACAATCCTTCGCTGTACATGCGTCGACGTGCGCCGATGCCTTTCACGAACTCTTGTACAATTGTGCCAAACACAAATGCCGACAGTAAATACGACACGAGCGAATACATATCGCGCATGCCCATGCTGAGCAGCACTACGAACGTCGTGACGCCGGCAGCGACGGGCCACGTGAACTGTCGGCGCAAGTTGCTTACCGACGCACGGCGCCAAGCAATGAGCGGACCAATGCCCGTGAGCGCCAACAGCAGCAGTCCAAGCGGTCCGTTGACTTCGTTAAAAAAGGGCTTGCCGACTTCGATCTTTGCGCCTTTCACTGCCTCTGAAAGCACAGGAAACAGCGTGCCCCACAACGTCGCAAAACAAATGCCGACCAACACCAGATTGTTGTACAAGAACGCCGCTTCTCGACTGACCATGCTTTCCAGTTCGGCTTTGGCTTGCAGATCGTTCAGTCGCGTCGACACGAGATAAATCGTGAGCAACGTTGTACCGATCAAGAAGCCGAGGAACCAGTTGCCGACGGGCGACTGCGAGAACGCGTGCACACTGTTGATAATGCCACTACGCGTAATGAACGTGCCGAGGATTGACAGTAAGAACGTCACAACCACAAGCGTCACGTTCCATTTGCGCAGCATGCCGCGCTTTTCTTGGATCATGATGCTGTGCAGAAACGCGGTGCCGGTCAGCCACGGCAAGAACGACGAATTCTCGACGGCATCCCACGCCCAATATCCGGCCCAACCCAATTCGACATACGCCCACCACATGCCGAGCACGATGCCAACGGTGAGAAAGAACCACGAGACCAACGCCCACCGACGCACGGCGCCAAGCCACTGCGCGTCGAGCTGACGCGTGACGAGCGCACCAATCGCAAATGCAAACGGCACCGCGGTCGCGACGAGTCCGAGGTACAGCATCGGCGGGTGAATCGCCATCGCCGGATTTTGCAACTGCGGATTCATTCCGCGACCGTCAACGGGAATCCAGTCGAGGCGCTCGTACGGATTCGCTCCGAAACACAACGTCATCAAGAAGAACAGCGTGATCGTGCCGAGCGTGCCGGTAACCCACGGCATCATCGCGCGATTCGAGCGCCGATTGGTGACGACCGCGATGGCAGAATAAATAGACAGCAGCAGCGTCCAGAACAGCAGTGAACCCGACTGCCCCGCCCAGAACGCCGTCAACGTGTACACCTTGGGCAAATTGATGCTGGTGTGCGACGCGACAAATTTGATCGAAAAATCGTGGGTGAAGAGCGCGGTGAGAATGCCGGCCGATGCCAAAGCCGTAAATGCGAGCGTGGCATACAGCGCGCGCTCGCCGCTCTTCACTAAATCCAATCGACCCTGCATACCGCCTGAAAACGATACAGTCGCCGTCCAGGCCGCCATTAAGAGCGCGACCCACAGCGACAGTTCACCAATCAGCGTCATGCGCGTGGATTCGGCGCGCCCTGATATCCCGGCGTCTGCTTGTACTTATCCGGCGCGTTTTCATACCGCGATGCGCACTTCGCGAGCAGCGTCGTCGCCTGAAACGTGCCATTCGCATCCAGACGTCCTTCAACAACGACATCAACACCATCGGTAAACGTGTCGGGCGTGATGCCACGATACGCGACGTCGTACGTTTTCGAGCCGTCAGTCATTTTGAACGCCAGCGAGCGGCCGGCAGGATCTCTGACAATCGTACCCGCGACAACGCGTGCGCCTACCTTGACGCCATTGTTTCGAAAGCGCGGGGTGTCGGACAGCTTGGACGCAAGCTCAGTCGGAGTCAGGTAATACTGACCTGTCTCATTGATCGAACTAGCCATGAGGTAGCCGGCGGTTCCCAACACCAGCAGGCCACCAGCTACGAATTTCGTACGAGCTTTCACGGAACGTCCTCTAGAGTGCGGCGGGATGTCCGAAAGATAGCCAACTGGGCGGTCGCCGTCAGGGCGATGCGGTCGAATCTGCGTCGCGAGCCCAGCCGAGTGTTGCCCGAACGGCACGACGCCATCCGGCATGCGCAGCGCTCGCGACGTGACGCCCCGTCCCGGGCTCGAATCGGGTAAATCGCTGCGACGCGGCGAACTCCGGACCGTTGCGCCACAGTCCGACCGTAAGACCGGCAAGTCCGGCGGCGCCCAGCGCCGTGGTTTCGATCATGGCTGGCCGTTCGACTGGTACACCCAATACGTCGGCTTGATACTGCATCAGCCAATCGTTGGCCGTCGCACCGCCGTCGACGCGAAGGCGATCGAACGGCACGTTACCCGCCCGGCGCATGTCGTCCAACACATCGTACGTTCCGTAACACATGGCTTCGAGCGCGGCGCGTGCGAAGTGTGCGCGTGTGGTGCCGCGCGTTAGCCCGACGATGGTCCCTCGCGCGTTGGGTTCCCAATCGGGCGCGCCGAGTCCGGTGAGCGCTGGGACGAAATAGACTCCGTCATTTGTGGCCAGCGATTGCGCCAGCGTCTGTGTCTCTTGGGCAGACGCAATGATTTGCAGAGCGTCGCGCAACCATTGTACTGCGGCACCAGCGATAAAAATGCTGGCCTCGAGCGCGTACACGGGCGCGCCGTGCTCGTCGCAGGCGACGGTGGTGAGGAGCCCCTCTCCCTGCGATGGTCTCTTCTGACCGGTGTTTAGCAATAAGAATGCGCCGGTGCCATAGGTGTTTTTTCCATCGCCGACGTTCCAACCGCCTTGCCCAAAGAGCGCGGCTTGCTGATCGCCCGCAACGCCCGCAATCGGCAGCGAGACTCCGAGCACGTCGACCTGCGATTCCCCGAACACGCTGCCCGAGTTGTGCACCGCCGGAAGCAGCGCACGTGGCACGTGAAAGAGCATGCACAGTTCGTCGTGCCAATCGCGCGCATCGATATCGTACAACATCGTCCGCGAGGCGTTGGTGTGATCGGTGGCGTGCACGCGACCACCCGTCAGATGCCAGATAAGCCATGCGTCAATCGTACCAGCCGCTAACTCGCCACGGTCGGCGCGTGCGCGCATGCCCGGTTGATCTAACAACCATTCCAATTTGGTGGCGCTGAAATACGGATCGGTGACGAGCCCAGTGCGTCGCGCGATCATGTCGGCGTGCGGCGCGAGTTCGAGGCACCGCGGTGCAGTTCGGCGATCTTGCCATACGATTGCGCGATGCACGGCGCGACCGGTGGCACGATCCCAGAGCACGATCGTTTCGCGTTGATTGGTGATGCCAATGGCGACCGGCGTCGCATGCGACTGTTGCTTGGCGTACGCCAGCGCTTCGCGCGCTGCGTCGAGGGTGCGCTCGAGTATTTCATGCGCGTCGTGCTCGACCCATCCAGGCACGGGATAGTGCTGCGTGATTTCGCGATACGCGCGACCCAACACACGCCCATCGTGCGCCACGACCAGACAGGTGGTCCCCGTCGTGCCTTGATCGATTGCGAGTATGCACGTCATATGGTCGCCCGAAACTTCGCAAAGGAACTCATCGTCGACGCCTTCACACCGACGTCAGTGATGTAACTCGTCACGAATCGACGCGGTGTAATGTCAAACGCCGGATTCCATACGTACACATCGCGCGGCAATCGGCCCAGTTCTTTCGCGCTGCGATGTTCGATGGTGACGGACGCGCCGACCGGTGTTGCCCGATCGAATGTGCTGATCGGTGCTGCCACGTAAAACGGTACGTGGTGCGCGTGCGCCGCCAGCGCGAGCGGGTACGTTCCGATTTTATTGGCGACGTCGCCGTTGCGCACGATGCGATCCGCGCCGACGATCACCATGTCAATCGCGCCATCGCGCAGTAGCGAAGCCGCCGCGCTATCGGGGAGCACGGTGACTTCGATTCCCGCACGCGAAAGCTCCCACGCGGTGAGCCGCGCGCCCTGCCGAAGTGGTCGTGTTTCGCATGCGTAGACTTTGAGACGAATGCCCCGCTCATGCGCGATGTATATGGGTGCCAATGCCGTACCGATACCGGCGGTCGCGAGCGCGCCTGCGTTGCAATGCGTGAGAATACTTGCACCCTCGTGAATGAGTGGCGCTCCGTTGGCGCCGATCGCTGCGCACGACGCGATGTCTTCTGCAAGTATGTTGTCCGCTTCGTCGCATAACGATTGCAGCAACACGTCGTCAGCGGCCGTCGTCGCGCGCACAAGCATACGCTTGATCGCCCACGAGAGGTTCACGGCGGTTGGACGTGCCGCAATAAGTTGCGTCCCATACCACGGCAGCAGCTCGCGCAATTTGCGCACATCACCGCGCGCGGTGCGTCGCACGGCCACGGTCAATCCAATCGCGGCAGCCACTCCGATCGCAGGCGCGCCGCGAATGGCCAGCGTGCGAATGGCATCAATGACATCGTCGATCGACGTCACATCGCGCACAAGTTCGCGCGCGGGAAGCTCACGTTGATCGACGAATCGCAGGGCCCGTTTTCCAGGCGACCACGAAATGGCGCGGAAGGGTTTCACGGCGAGAACGTAGCGAATGGGGCGATGTTGAGATACTGGCTAGATTTCCCGTTCTCCGCTGTCTGCCCGTCCCCTTTTGCGCACCTCGCCCGATGGCTTACCAGAATCTCACGTTTGCGGTTGTCGATCGCATCGCCACGGTGACAGTCAATCGGCCTGACAAGCTGAACGCACTCAACGACGCGACCATCGCCGAACTCGGTGCGGCAATCGACGAGGCGAACGCGCGTGACGATGTCGGTGGAGTCCTGTTGACTGGAGCTGGGCGCGCATTTGTCGCGGGCGCAGATATTTCCGAACTTGAGAGTCAAACCCCTCTCGTCGCGACGGCACGCGCACGCGCGGGACAAGTCATTTTTCGTCGATTCGAGACATCGCCCAAGCCTACGATCGCTGCGATCAACGGATTTGCCCTCGGCGGTGGATGCGAGTTGGCGATGTCGTGTCATGTGCGCATCGCGAGCGAGTCGGCCAAGCTGGGTCAGCCTGAGGTCAAGCTGGGAATCGTGCCTGGGTACGGTGGCACGCAGCGCTTGCCACGGCTTATCGGTCGTGGCGCAGCGCTGCGGCTGTTGCTCACAGGGGAAATGATTAACGCGGCAGAGGCACTTCGACTTGGATTGGTAGATCAAGTCGTGGCGCCCGAC
>JANXUN010000045.1 GCA_025356185.1 Gemmatimonadaceae bacterium | reverse complement strand
GCTATACAGATCTGATCGACCCTCGATCGTAGGTTCGCCGTGTGCCTGCTCGGGACTGATGTACGACAGCGTGCCGAGCAGCATTCCGTCCGACGTAAGGTGATGCTCGGCGGTCGCGAGATCGCCTGACACGCGCGCAATGCCAAAATCGGCGAGCACCGCGCGTCCACTCACGCCAAAAATATTTTCCGGTTTGACGTCGCGATGCACGATGCCAACGCCGTGCGCATATGCGAGCGCTTCGGCGATGTCTGCACCAAGTGCGGCGGTTTCCGGCGGCGCAACGCGACGTTCGCGTGTGAGGCGCGCACGCAGCGTTTCGCCAACGACCAACGGCATGACGTAGTACAAATGTCCGTTGGCTTCACCGGAATCAAAGAGTGCGACGATGCCGGGGTGTACGAGCTTGGCCATGAGCGCAATCTCACGCTGAAATCGCTCAGTGCCGACAGTATTCGAGATATCGGCCGACAGTACTTTGATGGCGACAAACCGGCCAAGGTGTTTGTCATGCGCCCGATAGACAACGGCCATTCCGCCCCGCCCGATTTCGCGATCGAGTTCAAAGCGGTCGGGCAATTGGAGGGCGCTATTGTGCATGGCATAGGTTGATGGTCGCTATCCCAAAGGGCAAGAGCGAGCGCGCCTTCCAGAGAGTAAAATTCAGATCGACGACTCCCGTTTGTCGTCCGACTCGGTCACTCACCTCAATACGAGCACACGGCCATGTCCAAGCACGGCGGCACCGATCACAGCGGACAGTATTCCGACCATTTTCTCGCGGCCGCGCAATATCAGGCGGCGGCGCATCATCATCTGCAGGCCGCGCATCATGAAGAGCACGGTCAGCACGAGAAGGCGAAGAAGCACGCTGAGGCGGCAAGAAAGCATGGCTCGATGGGTCATCAGTTTTCGCACCGGCCGGTCAAGGGCGAGCCGGACGCGAATGCCGAGAGGTAGACAGACTTTTTAGTTCGGGACACTCATGCCGATCGCCACACTCGACGACCTGCGCGAACATTTGCAGTGGGCGCTCGAGCTCGAACATGCGACACTGCCGCCGTATTTGTGCGCATGGTACTCGATCAAGCCGGGCACCAATACTGAGGCCGTTCACGCGATCGCGTCGGTGTGCTACGAAGAGATGTTGCACATGACGTTGGCGGCTAATCTGCTCAATGCGATTGGTGGCTTGCCGGTGTTGGACAAGCCCGATTTCATGATGCGCTATCCGACGATGTTGCCACACAGCGCCGCCGCGTTTTTGGTGTCGCTCGAAAAGTTTTCACCGTCGGCGATCGACACGTTCATGCAGATCGAAAAGCCCGTCGCGGCGAAAGCGCATTCCGAAGCCGACGGGTATCACACGATCGGCCAGTTTTATCAAGCGATCGGTGAGGGATTCAAATCGCTCTGCGCTGCGCTCGGCGAGCATGTTATGTTTTGCGGTGATCCGGCGCGGCAAATCACACACGCCGATCTGAACTACAACGCCGGTGGACAAATCATTGCGGTACACGACTTGGCGTCGGCACTGGTAACCGTCAACGAAATCGAGGCGCAAGGTGAAGGGTTGGACCACAATGCATTGTGGGATGGCGATCGCGACATGTTTCATCCTGAGCGCGATGAAGTTGCGCACTACTTTCGCTACAACGAAATCAAGCTAGGGCGCTTGTATCAGCGCGGTGACACGCCAAGTTCTGGACCCACTGGTGCGTCGTTTGAGGTGGATTGGAAAGCCGTGTATCCGATGCGCGCGAATCCACTCAGCCAGGATTGTCGCGGCGGTAGTGAGATCGTGGCAAAAATGGCCGAGTTCAATTTGTGTTACTCAGATTTACTGCGCGATCTCGAGCGCGCATTTAACGGCGAGAAATCGCGCATGCGTGCCTCGATGCCCGGGATGCTGATGTTGAGGCCGTTGGCGCAAGCCTTGATGCAGATGCCAAGTGGAGACGGCGAGTCCACGGCGGGGCCATCGTTTGAGTACGTGCCGGCCAGTGTGCCAATGCAAGGTGGCAACGCAGCGTTCGCGATTGATGTGCTGAAAGATGGACCGTATGTCGTGCGCGGCAGTGTGCCGCTCAATCGCAAGGCTATCGTGTATTCGGATTTACACGAGCCGATGGCGTGGCGAAAAAACGATGAGATCGACACGGAAGGCACGTACTTGTTGTGTCGATGCGGACAGTCGGCAAACAAACCATTTTGCGATCAGTCGCACACGCGCGTGCATTTTGATGGCACCGAGACTGCGCCGACGACGCTCAGTGCAGCGCGCGCGAGGCGATTTGTCGGCAACGGCATTACGATGACGGACGACTCGACATTGTGTTCGCGCGCGGGATTTTGTGCGAATCATGTCGAGAAGATTTGGGAGATGATTCCCAAGACGGATGACGTGCGCGTGCGGATGGCCGTGATGCAGATGGTGGAGAGCTGTCCGTCGGGGAAGTTGTCGGTCGAGATTGATGGTGCTGTGGTGGAGCCGGATTTGCCCGAGGCGATTTCGGTGACGACGGACGGCCCGTTGTGGGTGACGGGCGGAGTGCCCGTTGCGCTCTCGGACGGACGGACGGAAGCTCGAAGTGAGAAATCGCGTGACGTTGTGCCGGTGCGGACTCTCGAAAAACAAACCGTTGTGCGACGGGAGTCATATGAAGGGTGGATTTCGGGAGGGGTGAGTAGGGCGCTGAC
>JANXUN010000028.1 GCA_025356185.1 Gemmatimonadaceae bacterium | reverse complement strand
GTGGACGCTTACGCGACGCATTCCTGCTGGCCCCGGCGTTTACAATTTGGGACTCACGCACAGCGGCAAACAGCTTATCGCGACGAACAAGCGCGACGCATCAGTCTCAATATTAGACGCGGTCAGTGGCAAAGAACTCGCCCGCATTCCCACCACGCGCAAAGTCGTGCACGGCATTGCTGTGTCCGACGACGATCGCTACGCGTTCATCTCAGTCGAAGGGGTGGGCTCCGAACCCGGCACCGTCGACGTCATCGACCTCGCCTCACTCAAAAAAGTCGCGAGCGTTGATGTCGGACAGCAAGCCGGTGGTATCGACTTCTTACGTTCGGAGCCGCACAAGCCGTAGCGCACCACTCATGCACTACGGCTTCTCGCGATGGGCGCGTTATTTCTTGGCCGGCTGGCTCGATGGCGGTATCATGCCTTTCATGCGCATGTACGTCACGATATTGCCATAATGCTCGCCGTCATGCACGGCATTAAGCGTCAGCGCGCCAGCGCGCGTGTTCTTTTCGCCAAATAGATCCATCGGCGTCTGCAATGTTGTCGACGCAATCGCATAGGCCTTCTCGCAATGCGCCGTCGATGCCTTGAGCGCCGCCACAATCGCCGCCTTCGTCTTCGCGACTTTCTCAATCGCATCTTCGGCTGGCGGCTTCTCACCAAGCACGCCCGCGCAAATCATGTCCTGCGTGCCGGCCACGTGCGCAACGACTTCACCAAACGACCGCACCGTCGCTACCGGCTTAAATCCGTAGTCCTTTTCCGCAACTTCTTCGGCAGCCTTGGTGATGTTCACAACCATCCCCTTCCAGTTGTTGCGCAGGGCCGTCAGCGCCGCATCTGACGCCTGCGCCGACACCATCGACGGCACCAGTGCGATCGCCACAACTCCAAGCAGCTGTTTCACCATCTTCATAAATCTTTCCGTTGTTTGAGTTCGAATCATAGAAGAGTCCTCTAACAGATTACCACGGATTGAAACGGATTGAAACGGATTGGACGGATAGCAACGGATCAAACAACAAAAAAGCTTTTGCTTGATCTGTTGCTATCCGTCCAATCCGTTCCAATCCGTGGTAGTCTGTTGCAGTTGCAGTTACCGCACCACCGTCGCCGTAAAACTAGCCGTCATCGCCGTCGGCCCCCACGCAAACTCAATCGCGCCACGCGTTGGCCCCTGCGACTTCACCGTCACCGTTAACTCCTCGACGTGGCTCGGCGTCGGCGCACTCGTCATCGCAACGCGACCCAAATCCTGCGCTGCATCGTACTGCGTGCCCCACTGACCAATGCCTTTGTTGACTATCATCGTAGCGCCCGACGCGCCGTACACAATCCACAACGTGTACGCGCCCGGCGGAACAACGAGTGAACCAAACGTTAGCGTGCGCGATGTAAATAAATGCGTTGCGTCATTCGCACCCGCACGCCACACCGAATCCATCGGCACCAACGCACCGCCCCACACCGTGCGCTCACGCACCTGCGGACGACCATAGTCAACGAGCACCATGCCGCCCTGACCAAACGCGCCGCGCGCCACGTCACGGCCAGACAACGTGCCCGTTGGCTTCATCGCTTTCGCAATGGACGCCATATCCAACCCGCCCGCGCCGCGCGATGCAATTGCTTTATTCGTGGTGCCCGAACCATCCACTGACAGCAACCGATTGTTCGAGTCGTACCGCAGAACCATCGCGTATGCACCGCCACGCAAACGCACCGTATCCGCGCCGCCCGACACAAATCCCGTGAACTGCGGTCCACCAGCTGCGCCAATCGCGGGCAACGAATCGGTCTTGCCACCTGCCTTCCGAATGCCGGCCAAAATTTCCGTCGGGCCATACACAAACGTCGGAAAGTTGATCAGCGCCTTTTGCGCCGCGAACGCGCGACGTTGCACGCTGTCCGCGAACACCACTTCGCGCACCACCGAGTCCGCGCCAATCTTAAATCGCGATTCGCTGGGCTGATTCGGAGGAACAGTACCATCCGCCAGCATACGCTTGATCGATGCCGACACTGGTCGTCCGTCTTTTCCCAGCTCCATGTCATACATCACGCGCGCGACCGCGGTACCCGAGCGTTGCACCATCTCGCCCGACAACCGCGTGGCCGTCCGTGTGAACTGCTCAATCGCGATGGTGTCTTTGCCCAGTCGATAAACCATCGACGCAGCTTGAGCCGACGCTTCCCGACCAACGCACAGTAACGCGACACCGGTGAGCGCCGCCAAACAACTGTGGCCAACAGTCCTTAAATACGTTTGCGGTAAAAGCTTCATAGTCCATGCGGGGTTGAGGGTCGCGGGAAAATATCCCGCATCCCGGGTATCTGGAGTGCGTGAACACGTGAGCCCTGCTGTCGACGCAGTGGTATAGACGCGGTTGTGACTATCAGTTCAAAACGCGAGTTTGCCAGCATGCCCCTCGACGAGTCGGCGCCGCCTATAGGCGCCGAGCAGCCACAACCTGAAGTAGACGACGCCCAGATCATCCGCCTTGTGCTGGCCGGAGATGTCGAGGCGTTCTCGACGCTCGTCGACCGCCATCACCCCCGCTGTCTTCGTACCGCCACGCATATGCTGGGCGATTCCGACCAAGCCGAAGACGCCGTCCAAGACGCTTTCGTCCGTGCTTACAAATACCTTGGACGTTACCGCGAACAAGAACGCTTTGGAGCGTGGTTACTCCGTATTGTTGTGAACCAATGCCGAACTCGCGCGAAGTACGAAGCGCGTTTTGTACAGTTCGATACCGAACAGTACCGCGAGGCTGGCAGTGACTCATCACACACGGAACACGATAGCGCCGCCGCCGAGCGAAGTGAAGAACTCGCCAAAGCCCTCGCCCAACTTGGACCGGAACAACGCGAAGCCGTCGTGCTCCGATTCGCTGAAGAACTCAGCTACGAAGAGATGTCCGCCGTGACCGGCGTCCGCATCTCCGCACTCAAAATGCGCGTGCAACGTGCCTGTCTGCGTCTGCGCTCGCTGCTCCAAGAACACCTCATCTCGTGACACGCTCAAAGGGTCGCTCGCATGTCTGATCATTCCGAACCCTCGCTTCCAGCCTGGATCACCTCGGCTTTTCGGCGTCCACCGTCCAAAGCCGACACCGCGCGTGGTCGCGTACTTCGTCAGCGCGTCATGGAAGCCGTCCGCCAAGAACCGATCCCGCGCACCACGCTGTTCGGGTCGGCACCGATGGTCGCTTCTCGCTGGCGTGGCGGCAATCGCAGAGGCTGGCTGTCGCCGTTGGGCGGCGTCGCGACCACCGCGCTGCTGCTCATCGTGACCCTCTTTCGCGCCGGCACACCCGAACGCCGCAACGAAGGGTTCATCGCTGGAATCGAAACCGACACGCATGTCCTCGGCGACTCGGTCGTTCCCGTCAACAACTCCGTCGCGACGTTCGCCTCCGACACCGCGCAGCGTCTCCTCGATACCCTGCGCATCGTTGAATTCGTACTGCGTGGTTCGTCGTCGATTCACAGCGCATCGGTACTCGGCGCGTTCAACGCGTGGCAGCGCGGCGTCACGCCGCTGCTCGCCGCGGGGCGCAACGAATGGCGGGCCCGCATTCTCGTGCCGCGAGATGCACTCCGTATGTCTCAGCGCGTCGCCTTTCTCGTCAACGAGTCTCAGCTTGTCACCTCACCCTGACGGCCCGCGCAACGCACCTCGGCTCGGAATCCCCGCCGTACACGCTGAGCCCTGTAAGCCTCTGGACAATCGGTGCCTGCGCGTGCCACTTCCCGCATGCCCAACTCCGATCCGTCCCGTCGCCAGTTTTTGGCGTTCCTCGCCGCGAGCCCACTGCTCGCGTCCGCCGGTCTCGATGAATCCTCGCTGCGTCGATTAGTCGGCACATCGCCCAAAGACGCGGCCCGCGCGCTGACCGTCGCGCAGCAGCTGGCCGAACACGGAATCGCGCAGGACACCACCGCGATCGCCGGCATCAAAGATGCGAAAGACGCGCTCAACGTCTTTGACTTTGAACCAGTCGCCAAAGCCAAAATCCCCGTCGCACACTGGGGCTATCTCGCCACCGGCACCGACGACGACGGTACCATTCGCGCCAATCGCGAAGGTTTCGAACGCTGGTCGCTGAAACCGCGCCGTCTGATCGACGTCAGCAAAATCGACATGAGCGTCGCGCTCTTCGGCACGCGCTATCCAACACCCATCGTCATCAATCCCGTCGGCAGTCAAAAGGCGTTTCACGCCGATGGTGAAATCGCCGTCGCGCGCGCTGCCAAAGCCAAAGACCATTTGCAAGTGCTGTCCACTGTTGCCACGACATCAATAGAAGACGCGATCGCCGCGCGCGGTGGACCGGTGTGGTTTCAGCTTTACCATCAACAGGATTGGGCGATCACCAAGCAGATCGTGCAACGCGCCGAAAAAGCTGGCGCACCCGCCATCGTCTTCACCGTCGACCTCCTTGGCGGCAGCAATCGCGAAACGATG
>JANXUN010000023.1 GCA_025356185.1 Gemmatimonadaceae bacterium | reverse complement strand
GCCAACCGATGTCGTGCCTGCCGCCACGCAACAAGCAGGACATTCGCATATTCGGTATCAACAATGCCGCGATGCAGCACGCGCTGGTCGCAATCCAACTCAATGGCACGACTGAGGCGCTTCCACATAATCCACAGCGCCGCGTTCCACGGCAGCAAGATCAGCGCGATCAACGTGCAACCAAACCATGCGACCAACACGCTCGACCGCTGGCGTCGCGGTCGGCAGCACGGCAACCTGCTCCCACCACGTCACCACACGCACGAACACGGTTGGCGTCGTCTTCGTCGCCGACGCGTTCACGCGAACCGCTGAGGCATCGGCAATCGGCTCTATGGCGCGCTCAACGTTCGTGACGAAAACGTGCTCGGCACCGACACCGCTCGGCGACACTGGCACGAGCAGCCGCACCGAACATCCGATCGACAGCGCGATGGCGATCACCCACGTCCATCGCAACGACGTGCCGCGATGCAACAGCAGCACGCGCTCGAGCGCCACAGCGGTGAGCATCAACAACGTCGACACGCACACCGTCAAAATCATCCAGCCGATGTTGCGCGACGCGAGGGTCATTGCGAGCGTCATTTTTTCGTCTCCTTGAGCTTGTTGTCAACGAGCTTCTTGAGCCGGCGCAATTCATCGGCATCGATGTCTTCGTCTTCAAGCAAGCCCGCCACCAACAATTCGCGCGATCCGCGATACACTTTGTCCAGCACGCGCGAGAGCGCGCTGGTGCCCGCGTCCGCGCTTTGCAAGCGCGGGAAGTAGCGAAACGCTTTGCCTTCGAGCGTGTGCCGCACATGACCCTTGCTCTCAAGCGTGCGCAGCATGGTCAGCACCGTGGGATAGGCGAGATCATCGGCGAGCCCCGCTTTGACATCAGCGACAGTCGCCGAGCCGAGTTTCCAGATGACCGCCATGACGTCGAGTTCGCGGCGCGTGAGGTGCATGTCGAACAGGCTCCTATTAGCTTTGTAATAGATAATTGGACGAGCTGACCATTTGTCAAGCGCGCAGATCCGCAAACCACCGTCGTCCGCTTCTCGACGAATCCATTGAATGCGCACATTATGGGACAGCACACCTGCATCGCGAACGCACCGCGACGCGTGACCATATAACCTCGCGGTAGGTTTAGCCCGGTGATCCCCGAAAGCAGCAATCCGCCGGCGGTAACGTCCACCGCGACGCTCCTCTCCCGGATTACAGTCACCGTAGGTGCGGTTGGCGCCGGTATGGCTGCCTTAGCGGTGGTGGACGCGTTCCGCGGGTATACCGTCCTGCCGGTCTTCCCGTATGGCTCCGTGCCACCAGCGGCACTCGCGACACTGGCAGCATTCACCGTCAGTGTTGGGCTTTTTGGCGTAGGATCGAGATTCGCCACAGTCAAAATTCGCGTTGCGGTAGCGGCGACGATGACGCTCGTGCTGTCAGCGATGCTTCTGAGCATCGCGACGCATCTGCTGGCGAGCGTTCCCGAGTCACTTGACACGTTCCATTCGATTCGCTGGAGTGGCGGTACGACCCTCGCTCTCGCATCCGCGTCGCTGCTCGCCGCCGCGACCGGCCGCGGTCGCGATTTGGCCGGGCTACTAGGCCTCGGCCTCCTCGGCGTGACGGTCTTCATTTCCCTTGGCATCGTCTACGGCGGAATGTTTACGGCCGGGAGGGAATCGCCAGCGACCGTCTACGCGTGCGCCTACTGCCTGTTGACCAGCACGGGGTTGATGACCGTCGGTGGGCCGACGGCTTGGCCGAACCGAGTGTTCGTGGGAGACTCTGTCCGCGCCGTCATGATGCGCTGGCTGCTGCCGCTGGTTGCTTTGGCCGTGCTCGTCACCGATTTGGCCACCGTCAAACTTTTCAGCAACGTTTCGCCTGCACTCGGCTCATCGCTGAACACAGTCGTCTCTTGCGCCGCCGCCGTGGCCATTATTTACTCGCTCGGAAGCCTCATCCAAAAGCGTCTCGAGCGATCCGCCACGGCGTTACGGAGCTCTGAAGAAAAGTTCGAGCGGGTGTTCAAATCGGTGCCGGCGGGGCTGACGGTGAGCCGCGTCGATGACGGACGCCTAATCGAGGTAAACGATGAGTTCGTGCGCATTTACGGGTTTACGAGGAAAGAGGCTATCGGGAAAACCTCGCAAGGGTTGGGCCTCTGGGTGAACCCGTCTGATCGCTCCAATTTCATCAGCCAAGTGGCGGCGGTTGGTGGAGACCTTCGGGATGCCGAGCTGCGAATGCGCACCAAAGACGGCCGAGTGGTCGTCATACGTACTGCCTCGCAGCTTCTCGATTTCGAGGGTGAAAAGCTTCTGATCTCGTCGTTCGTCGACGTCACTGAGCGCAAAAAAATTGAGGACGAGCTCAAGCTGTCGGAATTAAAGTTCGGCACAATTTTCCAGCAGAGCCCAGTGGGACTTTCGGTGTCAGACGCCGAAACCGGACGGTTTTTGGAGGTCAACGACGCATATCTCCGACAGGTCGGCGCCACATCGGCAGATCAGATCGTGGGAAAGACCAGTGTCGAGCTGGGACTTCTCACTCCCGACACGCGTGCACAGTTCCGCGCGCAAATCGCCGACGGCAGGACGCATACCATGGTGCTTTCCTCCCACACGTTGGCTGGGGAGCCTCGCGTCATGGAAGTGGCTCTCGCGGCGTACGAGGTTGATGGGCGCCCATT
>JANXUN010000022.1 GCA_025356185.1 Gemmatimonadaceae bacterium | reverse complement strand
TCTCCCGCTTGTGCCACTGGCAGCGCTGCACCTGGACCCCGGCGCCGAAGACGTCCCGCACCGCGGCGCGCAGGCCCTTTGCACCGACCAGCACGACCAGCAGGGGCTGATCCAGCGGGAACCCGCGCTCCCCCAGCTCGCGGAGGGACGCCGCGAGGATCCGCTTGCTCTCACTCGCCGTCTGCACGAGACTCAGGATCCGCTTCTCGCCCGCGGCCGTCACCGGCAGCGCGACCACGAGCTGGTCGCCGGCTAACGTCTTGCCATCGAGCACCAGCGCCAGCCACTCGGTATCGTCGAGTCGCCGCTCCTGGAGCTGCCGCAACTCACGGGCACTCGCGCGAATGAAGCGCCGCGACACGCTCGACCGGGCGAGTCCGAACGCGGCTGGCACCGCTTCCGCCGCGGCCTCGTACTCGCGGCACGAGAGACCGCCGAGCACCCGGCGGAAGAGGCCCCCGTCGTGGGCGCGTGGCGTTTGCAGCGTGGCATAGGTGGCCAGCGGTACTTCGCGCCCGGCCTGCGCATCGCGCACGCGGGGCACGGTGATCGGCAGCTTCTGGTCGGCCAGATAGATCGAGCCGCGTTGCGCGCCCCACCGCACCACCGCGGAGCGCTGGTCCTCGCGGGCATACCGCGGACCGGCCAACGCCTCAACTTCCGCAAGCAACGCCTCCTCGACGGCCCGCAGGCCCAGCGGGATCAGCGCTTGAATCATCGCCAGCGTTACCGGCGTGGTCACGGTGCCATCGTCCAGCGGGAGCATTGGGGGCAACGCCAGCGGGGCCTTCGTGACGGCCCGTGGCTGGTTCTTCCTCTGGTTCTGTCGTACTCTTGGCATGGGTGGTGTCCTCGGGAATGAATGAAGATCCTTGGCGGGATTCACATTCTAGTACCGCGACACCACCTGCTTTTCAACTAGACTTGGGACTTACCCAACGACATGCCTTCAACAAGACGGTCGCTTTCTGAAGTGATGCTCAACGTAGCGACGATCGCAATCACCTTGGTCGCGGTCGGGATTGTCGCTAGCATAGCGCGAGAAATGTGGCCACACAAAACGGCGGCCGCAGCAGCCACGGACGTGGCACCTCATGCTGTCGAAAATTGGCGAGCACTCGTCGCATCAGGGCACAGGATTGGTCCGGTAGGCGCACGAATGAAGATCGTCGAGTTTTCAGATTTTGAATGCCCTGCGTGCGCAATCGTGCATGCGGAATTTGTAGCGTTTCGTATTCGACACCTAAACGATGTAGCGATCATATATCATCACTTTCCACTGGACGGGCTCCATCCGTATGCGCGCGACGCCGCATTAGCGTCGGAGTGTGCGGCGCGACAGAACCGTTTTGAGCAATACCACGACGTCCTGTTCGCAGCGCAGGATTCGCTTGGCCTCCGCAGTTGGGCAACGTTTGCAATCGATGCCGGCGTGCCAAATGCGACAGCGTTCGACACGTGTGTCTCGGCGTCTGACGGACATGTTCGAGTCAATGCGGACATCGCGACTGGGCGTGCAATGAAAATCAACGCCACACCGACGCTGATTATTGGCGGCCTCCAATTTCCTCTACCGCCGACGCCGGATCGACTTGAGAGCATCTGGCGGGAAGCCATCGCAACACCGATTCGTCAGAATCACGACGACAATTGAGGTTTGAACGTTTCGCTACCAGGCGGGCTGGCGGATCGGGGCATCGCCTCCTCGTCCGTGATCTCAAGCCGAGCGTTATAAGACCGTCGGACCATATCGATGCGTCGCGTCGGGACGCCTCGCGGCCAGCATGGCGATCCAAGCTCGCGTGCATCCTCATCACGTTCATCCTGGCGATCGCGTGCGCGAGTCCGATGTGGGCGCAACAAGTAGATGTCATTCGTGGCCAGATCACCGGAGTTGATGGCAGTCCGATTGAAGGTGCGCACATTACTGCGACGTCCCTGTCTGGTGCGGTGAATCGGAACGGCCAGTCTGATCGCAATGGCCGCTACACGATCACGTTTCCCGGTGGCGAAGGAGACTATTTCGTTACCATATCGCGGATCGGCTACATCGAGAAACGATTTGAGATCAAACGTACGGCGGACCAAGACATTCTGGTTGCCGACGCGAAGTTGTCAACGGCGCTGGGGCTCGATGTTGTACACGTCGTCGCACCGCGCAATCGAGTACCGCGAAAAGGCGCCAATAGTGACGTCGGCGGTAGCGAGCGGCCCGTCAATTCGTCGACGGTCAGCGCCGCCGATCAAGGCAACCTGGCCGCGCTCGCCGCGTCTCTTCCGGGTGTCACGCTCGTTCCCGGAGCCGACGGCGATCCCTCTGGATTTTCTGTGCTCGGATTGGGATCAGATCAGAACAACACGACACTCAACGGGAGTCAGTTCGGCGGCGGCAATCTACCGCGCGATGCGGCCGTGACTAGCTCCCTCGCGACCTCGCCTTATGATGTGTCGCGCGGTGGATTCAGCGGCGGGCAGCTGAGCGTTCAGACACGTCCGGGGTCGAATTTTATTTCGCGCACAATGAGCGTCAATGCGGATGTGCCAGCGCTTCAATGGACCGATCGGGCCGCGCGCGCCCTCGGACAAGAGTTCACCGCGGCTTCGCTCGGCGGCTTGCTGAGCGGACCCATCAAGCTCGACGAATCATTCTTTGCTGTGTCGTATCAGCTCGGCAGGAAACAGAGTGCCTTGCATACCCTCCTGAATACGGATGCCGCTGGACTCGAGACAATCGGTATTGCTCCGGATTCCGCGCAGCGCCTCATCAGCATTCTTAATCGCATCCGCGTCCCGCTAACCGTCAGTAACCTGCCTAGCAATCGCACGACCGATCAAGGATCATTTCTCGGAACGTTAGATCTGGCGCCATCGTCGTCAAAGGGCGGCACGGCGTTCAATCTCACAATGACCGGATCATGGAACCGCTTGTCTCCGGTGTCGTCACTCACAACAGAAGTTCCGTCTCATAGCGGTGATCACGTGAGCTGGAATGGCATGATACAAGCCAGGCAAAGTACATACCTCTGGTTCGGCTTACTCAGTGAAACCGCGGTCATACTAAGCGAGGGGCGGAGCAGTGGTGACTCGTATCTTGCAATGCCGAGCGGTGATGTTCTATTGGCGAGCACCTTTCCGGACGGAACGAACGGCATAAAGGACATCGCGTTTGGCGGCAGTGCCTTTCTCGGGACATCATCGTCTACGTCGAGTCTTGGTGCGTCGAATCAACTGTCCTGGTTCAGTGCGAACAATAAGCATCGCCTCAAGTTGTCAACCGAACTGCGGCGCGATGGGTTCGGCCAGACAGGCGCTCCTAACGAATTTGGTAACTTTACCTTTGCTTCTCTCGGAGCCCTTGATAGTGGGGCGGCCTCGTCGTTTACCCGACAGTTCCAGGCACGCTCACGCAATGGAGGAGAGTACGTAGGAGCGATCGCGCTTGGAGATTCTTACAAGCGCAATGCCGACCTACAGTTCCAATACGGCATCCGTCTGGATTGGAACACGTACTTCGGCCTTCCGGAACGGAATGAAGATATCGCCCGCCTCTTCGCCTCTCGTAACGACGAAGCGCCGAACCGCATTTATGCTAGTCCGCGACTCGGGTTTTCGTGGACATACGGCAGCGCACCGCAAGTCGGCGCATTCGACGGGGCGGTTCGCGGACCGCGCGCGGTCGTTCGTGGGGGCATCGGCATGTTCCAGAACACACCATCGGCATCGTTGCTCGGCAACGCCATTGCCAACACGGGACTCCCCGACGCGACTCAGCAAGTCACATGCACCGGTCCCGCGACGCCCATCCCTGACTGGCAGGGCTACCTCACACATGCGGCAGCATACCCTTCGCAGTGCGCGGCCGGGGCCGCCGCGTTCACGAATGCGGCGCCGAATGTCACGCTCTTGTCCAAAGATTTTTCGACTCAGCGTAGTCTGCGTTCAAATCTCCAATGGAGCGGTCCGGTCGGCGGAGATCGTTTCATGCTGACTGCTGAAATAACTTATTCCCGCAATATGAATCAGCCTGGAACGGTCGATCTCAACGTTGCAGCAAGGACTCGTTTCGTAATTCAGGCCGAGGGTGGGCGGCCCGTGTACGCTTATCCTTCAAGCATCGACCCGAGTTCCGGAGAGGTCGCCTTCGGCGACGCAAGAGTTTCGTCGTCGTACAACCGCGTCATCCAGATGCGCTCCGACCTTCTTTCGGAGAGTAAGCAGCTCACGTTGCGACTGGTTCCGATCACGCCGAACAGCGCATGGCTATGGAGCGGGACGTATGTCTATTCGAGCGTAATAGAACAGGCACGCGGATTTTCCGGCAACACCGGTGGCGATCCATTCACAATCGAATGGGCACGCTCGGCATTCGATTCGCACCACCAATTTCAATACTCGATTGGATACAATTTCTTCGACGCCGTGCGCATCACTTGGTTCGGCAACGTTCGATCGGGCGTTCCCTTCACACCGCTGGTTTCGGGTGACGTGAATGGAGACGGCTATGCAAACGATCGCGCGTTCGTGTACAACCCCGCTACTACCCCTGACCCGGCCCTCGCGTCGGCCATGCATCAATTGCTTGGCGCTGCACCAACCAACGTTCGTGACTGCTTGATGAGACAGCTCGGGACCGTGGCGATGCGAAACAGTTGCCAGACACCGTGGACGACGTCGGCGAATCTATCCATTTCGTTTAACCCACTGAAACTTGGGCTTCCTCAACGCGCAACGCTTTCGCTCTTCGTCTCCAATCCGCTCGGTGCCGCGGATTTGCTCGTGCATGGGCAAGACAACCTTCATGGATGGGGACAGGCATTCAGCCCTGACCCGCAACTGCTCTACGTCACGGGGTTCAGCCCGGCGACAAACGAGTATAAGTACACGGTCAACCAGCGCTTTGGCAGCTCCAACCCGGCGTTCAATCCGCTCAGAACTCCTGTCACTGTGACGGCACAGGTCAGGATCGATCTAGGCCCGACGCGCGAACGGCAAAGTCTCACCCAGCAACTCAATAGTGGGCGCCGATCGCGCGGAACGCGCCTGACGGCCGACATGCTCAAGACGATATACGCTAACACTGGCGGCCTTGTGAATCCGACGGCAACAATCTTGCGTCAGGCCGACACGTTGGGTCTGACCGGCATGCAGGCCGATAGCGTAACTGCAGTCAACCGCCGGTACGTCGCGCGACTCGATTCCATTTGGACTCCAGTCGCCGCTTACTTTGGCGCGCTTCCCGATCGTTACGACGAAGAACGTGCATACGAGCGTTACCGTGCGGCACGCGAGGAATCGATTGATTTGCTCGTGCAGCTCGCACCTGTTGTCCGAGCGTTACTCAGCCCTACGCAACAGCGAAAGTTGCCGTCGATTGTCGCTAGTTACCTCGACACGCGATACCTCAAAGCAATTCGCTCAGGAACTGCCGGCGCTGGAGGCAATCCGTTTGGACAGCTAATTCCTGGAACAAATATCATCGCTACCTCCGTGACGTACACGCCGTGACGCTCACTCTTTCCGCCCCTCACACCGGTTGACGCCAATGACTTATCGAACTCACAGATTCACCCTGGCAGTCCTGGCGATCGGCGCGACGCGCATTGCCGCTCAGCAAGCGCCACCACTCCGGCCGCTTGGCCCAATCGTTCACGTCTCGAAAGAACTTCTCGGTTCCGTATCGGCGGTGCGTCAGCTCCCAGGCGGCGGCCTTCTCATCAACGATATCGCAGGTCGCAAGTTGGTCCTATTTGACTCGTCACTTGATTCGTTTCGCGTCGTCGCGGATAGTACTCCAGCAACATCGAACGCATATGGCTCGAAGGCTGCAGGTCTCATTGTATGGACTGGCGATTCCACACTGTTCGTTGACCCGCAGTCCCTCTCGATGCTTGTAATTGATCCATCCGGGAAGCCCGCTCGAGTGATGGCGACGCCAAGAGCGAGTGATGTGAACAACCTTGTTGGCGGACCGGCTGGCGTACCGGCTCTCGACGCCGCGGGGCGTCTGTACTATCGGGCAGAGCCAAGGTTCGGAATGACGACCGGCCCTGAGGGCATGATGGTACCCGTGATGGCTGACACCGCGCCGCTCATCCGCTACGATCTCGCGGCTCGCAAGCTCGATACGGTAGCATTTCTGCATATACCGAGATTGAGCGTCATGACTTCGACTGATGTGCAAGGTCGTCCACATATGTCGGTGACGAGAAACCCACTACCAATTGCCGACGATTGGGCACTACTTGCGGGAGGGGCGATCGCGGTTCTGCGCGCGCAAGACTACCACCTTGACTGGGTGCAGTCAGATGGCTCGCGGCGCTCAACGGGAAAGATCCCCTTTGATTGGAAGAGACTATCAGACGACGACAAAGTCGCTTTCATTGACTCGGCGAGAGTCGCGATGCAACGACTTCTGTCTCCGGCCACATCGCCTGCGGCAGGGACAGCCGGCGCGACCTCGGACTCAGCTGGTGCGCAGAGGGGGGCGGCACCAAGTCAACCGAGCTCCGGCAGCGGAGCAATGACGTTTTCGATACCGACGCCAGAGCTGGTGGCACCTAGCGAGCTACCAGACTATGCGCCGCCATTTTCACCGGGGGCAGCACGAGCCGATCTTGCCGGCAACCTCTGGGTAAGGACATCGAACGTCGTGCGGGGAGGATCCGAGTATCACGTGATCAGCGCAAGCGGCGAGCTCCTTGACCGAATCGTCCTCCCTACTGGCCGCGTGATTGCTGGGTTTGGCCGCGGCGGCGTCGTATTTATGGGAGTCCGCGATGGTGGTGGCGTGCGCGTCGAGGCCGCTCACGTCCGTTAGCCTGATCCCTCTGCGCTATCCGGTGGCAAACGAGAAGCGCGCCCTTGGGTGGACTACTAACACTGAGACTTATGCGTCCAGCTCAGCCACTCATCGTCGACGACCTTGCCTCTGCGATCGCGCTATTGGATGACGTCTCCAAAGAAGTCGTCGGTCCGATCGCAGCATCGTTGCGGCACGCGGCCGTTCTGTTCGCATCCATTCATGGGTGGCGAATCGCCTCACACTCTGCGTTTGTGAATTGGGCAGCTGCGGAAGCCTCGGAACACGTTCGATGGCTTGTGCTGGATCCGTTGATCGATATTGCGCGCTTCGGTCCCGATGCGTTTCGCATTCAGTGTTCGCGCCGCTTCATTCGCGATTCGTGGGAGGTCATATCCACTCCGCCTGAGGACTTGCCCCTTTTGGTGCAGCATGGATCAATTGGAATCGTCGACGACGTATGCGCGTTCGGCAGTACTTCGCACCATGCGTGTACCTTGGTTGAGAGCGCCGGAGGTAACGTCGCGCAGATTGTTACTTGCGTGGCGTCGGACCAGGGCAGAGCATCTTTGTTGACAAGAGATCGCACGCTCGAATTCAAAACATTGTTCGATGGCGATTTTGAAGCCATTCACCTGCGGGACGGCTGCCCAGGGTTGTCGCACGCAGGCCGATGCATAGCGCAGCGCACCGCAATTTTGTCTCCAGCCGGAGACATTTCAGTGCGAGTACCGCCAACGGGATTCACTGGAGGCGTGTGGGAGGTTCTCGGGCGGGATCGCGCTTTTGGGTTCGCCCTCCAGAACGCAAGGAGAGATTTTGTCCAGCGGCTATCCGCTGCGCTCGGCCACCCAGCGACAGTTCAGGACATGCTCGTACTCGGCAATTCCGTGCCGCTCTTGCTGTTCCCACACCAACCGGCAACGTACGAAACACCGCTACATACACTGCTGAATTAGAGAGTATATCGAAACTCGAATGGCTTGCTGACGCATCGGAGAGGGCTACGCATTCAGAAAAAATAATGTCGCTGACGAACATCGTGGCAAACTTTGTCCTGCGTGCAAAGATGATGTTGGAGTTCTCAGTATTTAGTGGACACTGATAACGTCAACCGCACTAGCGGAGGCGATAGCCATGTCCATCAAACCGAACGTCAGCCGAGTGCGGCGGACGGACGCGTTCATCAAAGCCCATCAGCGGGAGTTCGGCGTTCCGCCGATGTGCCGCGTGCTGGGGGTGGCACCGAGCGGCTACTACAAGTGGCTCGAGCCGCCGCTCTCAAACCGCGCCCGTGAGGACGCCAGGCTCCTGCGGTTGATTCAAGCGTCATTCACTGCGAGCCACGGCACGTACGGCGTTCCGCGCGTGCTCCTCGACCTGCGCGAAGGAG
>JANXUN010000009.1 GCA_025356185.1 Gemmatimonadaceae bacterium | reverse complement strand
GTGGACGGAACTGCTGCAAGCGAGCATTTATCTGTTTGGCGGCATATCGGCGCTGGTACTTATCGGTCATGCCGTCGACGGTGGGTGGGCCACCATCATCGCGAAGGCCGGTGCTGCAGGAAAGACGCAAGCCATTGATTTCTACACGGGCTTTGACAAACCGCACACCGTATTCGCTGGCTTGATTGGTGGTGCGTTCTTAGCGATGGCGTCACACGGCGCCGATCAACTCATTGTGCAACGCTTACTCTCCAGTCGATCGCTGAAAGAAGCGCAACGCGCGATCATCGGCAGTGGCTTTGCGGTGTTCGCGCAGATGGCACTCTTTCTGATGGTGGGGCTTGGTTTATGGGTATTGTACGAGGGACGCCCGTTTGCGGCGGCCGATCAGATTTTCCCGACATATATCATTGAGCGCATGCCGCACGGACTGATCGGGCTGATTGTTGCGGCGATTGTCGCGGCCACGATGAGCACGCACTCCGGCACCATCAACGCGCTCGCGGCATCGGCGACGCACGACATTTATTTGCCGCTCACCAAACGCAGCCCCGACGATCCGCGCACCTTGAAAGTCGGGAAGCTCTTTGCGCTCGGTTGGGGCATCGTGCTCACGGGCGGCGCTCTGCTCTTCAAGGAGCAAGGCACTCCCGTGGTCGTTATTGCGCTATCAATTGCGTCGTTCACGCAGGGCGGACTGTTGGGCGGATTTTTCCTTGGGATTTTTTGGACGCGCGCAATTCAGCGCGACGCGATCCTGGGGATGAGCGTCGGTATCAGTTGCATGGCGTTCATCGTGTTCGCGAAGCAGATCATCGTGGCGTTTCCTTCGACCGCAAGCGCCTTGGGCGGCGTCGCAACAATTGCGTGGCCATGGTACGTCTTGATCGGCCTGTCGATTACGTTCGTGTCGGGCATGCTGTCATCATTCACCCACGCGGCGCCGTCGGCGTCGGACACACGAGCATCGGAGTTGCGCGTATGAGTGCCGGATCTCTTGACCAAACGCCGCTGGTTGTAGGAATTGATGGCGGAGGCACACGCACGCGTGTGATACTGGCCGACGCGCACGGCAACGTGCTTGCACGAACAGAAGGGCCAGGAACCGCATTATCGCCGGGGCATGAATCGTCTGCGGCTGATGTGATCAAATCGTTGATCGCCGATGTATTGGCGATCGCCGATCGCGCAGATACACGTCCTGCAGTGTGCGTGGTGGGAGTCGCGGGTGCGGGGCAAGAACGCGCCGCGCAGGCGCTGTGGTCGGCACTGGCGTCACGTCGTGTCGCCGACGATGTCTCGGTTCAGGGCGATGCGACTATCGCGATGGAAGATGCCTTTGGCGATGCCGCGGGGGTGCTGCTTATCTCGGGAACAGGGTCGGTCGCGTTTTCTCGCGCACCGGATGGGCGCGTCGAACGGTGCGGTGGGTGGGGCCCGAACGTTGGTGACGAAGGAAGCGCTGCGTGGCTTGGACGTCGCGCGCTAAGCGTGGTCACAGCGGCATCAGATGGACGTGAACCAGAGACGGCGTTGGGCGGAGCGATGCTTACTGCGCTCGAAATGGAATCGCTCGACGAACTGATTCCGTGGGCCGTTGATGCAACGCCGGCAAAGCTCGCGACGCTCGCACCGATCGTGATGCAGGTCGCAGCGACTGGAGACTTGCGCGCGAACGCCCTGATCAGCCTGTGTGTCGAGGAACTCGTGCTGCACGTTCGCACCTTGGCGAGACGATGCTTTGTCGACGAGCGCGCCGCTGTTCCCGTTGCGCTGGCGGGTGGGCTGCTGTCGAAGGGATCGCTCGTACGCAAACGGCTCGAACAGCGGCTTAAGAGTGCCGTGCCTGGCGCGACGGTGCGCGCCGAAGACGTCGACGCCGCTCGGGGCGCCGTGCGGAAAGCGAGACGCTTACTGGGCGTCGAGGTCTAATCTCGACTCGGCGCCCTGCGAAGCTAGCGAGTGCGCCCGTTACGCAATGCTGTGCTTTAAGCGGCGCCCAACTCGCTCGCGGGCACCCCTTCCCAGCGCGCCATCACCGCTGTCGCCAAGCAGTTGCCGAGCAAATTGACCGAGGTGCGCGCCATATCCATGATGGCATCAACGCCGAGAATGACAGCGATCCCTTCCAATGGCAAACCGAACTGGGCGAGCGCGCCCGACAATATCACGAGCGATGCGCGCGGCACCGCGGCGACGCCTTTGGACGTGAGCATCAACGTCAGCATCATCAGTAACTGCTGACCAATCGTCATCGGAATATTCGCGGCCTGTGCGACGAACACCGACGCGATGGCGAGATAGAGTGTCGAGCCGTCAAGATTGAACGAGTAGCCCGTTGGCAGCACGAAGGCCACAATGCGCCGGGGCACGCCAAAGCGCTCCATCGCCTGCATGGCTTGGGGAAACGCCGCTTCGCTCGATGCGGTGGTGAACGCGATCAGCCACGGCGTGCGCACTGCACTCCAGAACTTGGCCAACGGAATCTTGGCCATGAACGCAATCGGCACGAGCACAAAGAGAATGAACACGATCAGCGACACGTACAACGTGCCCACGAGCTTCGCGAGGTTGAGCATAACCCCCAGCCCACTCTTGCCAACGGTCACTCCAATTGCCGCGCCAATACCAATCGGCGCGTAGACCATCACGATACCAACGAACTTGAACATCACATCACTCATTGACTGCATCCAATCCAACATGACCGTCTTGGACTTACCCTCGACGCGCGACAAAGCCACGGCAAAGATGATCGCGAAAAACACGATCTGCAGCACTTCGTTCTTTGACGCGGCGTCAAAGAAGCTTTCAGGTACCGTGTGCTCGAGAACGCCGCTAAACGTCGGCGTCTTCGTGGCCATCTCTTTGAACTCGGTACTCGAAGTCGCGCTGGTCAGCTGAACCCCAACGCCTGGCTTCACGATATTCACCGCGGCCAGACCAATCGCCAATGCGATCGTGGTCACGACTTCAAAGTAGATGATCGAGCGAAGCGCTAATCGTCCAACTTTTTTCATGTCGTCGCCATGACCGGCGATGCCAACGACCAACGTCGAGAACAACAGTGGCACGATCAACGACTTGATCATGCGCAAGAAAATCGTGGCGAACGGCTTGAGATTGGGCGCGAACTCCGGCGCGAGCCAACCAATCAGAATGCCGATGACCATCGAAATCAGCACCCACTGAGAAAACCCGATGCCGAGAAAACCACGACTACCTTGCGGCGTCGCCGGTGCTGCGGATGTGCTGATATCCATTGTGTTGTGGCGGTTCAGTGATCGAGCGGCGGGAGCTTCTCACGTGCCAATGACGGATTGCGCAAAACAGAATGCTTGTAGCCGTACAAGAAATAGCAGGTCAAGCCGATCGTCATCCACACGGCGAATGCGATCCATGCGCTGAGAGGAAGTCCTTTCATCACGAACAAGCACGCGGCGGCGCCACCAATCGACACAAACCAGATGAACGGCACGCGAAACGGCCGCGGACGTTCGGGCTCACGCACGCGGAGCACTAGCACACCAATACACACGACGGTGAATGCGGCCAGCGTGCCGATGTTGGTCAGATCGTACGTCGATGCGTCGTTGAGCACCAACGAACCCAGCGCCACGGCGACACCGGTGATGATCGTGGTGATGTGCGGCGTGCGCGTTTTCGGATGCAACTTGGCAGCAAACTTGGGCAACAGACCGTCGCGCGCCATCGCGTAAAAAATTCTCGGCTGACCGTACTGAAACACCAACAGTACCGCCGACATCGATACAACCGCGCCGGCCGAGACAATCCAACTGGCCGTTGACAACCCTGCGACTTGCAATGCCTTCGCCAACGGATCTGATGATTTGAGCTGCGCGTACGGCACGAGCCCCGTCGCCACCGCTCCTACGATCACGTAGATCAGCGTGCAAATCGCCAAGCCGCCCAAAATTCCGATCGGCAAGTTGCGTTGCGGGTTTTTCGTTTCTTCACCGGCAGTCGAGATCGCGTCGAATCCGATGTAGGCAAAAAACACAATCGCGGCGCCTTGATGGATGCCGCGAAAGCCATTCGGTGCAAACGGATGATAGTTCGCGGTATCGATGTGCTGCACACCAACAACCACGAACAGCGTCAGCACCAACAACTTGATCACCACCATCACGTTGTTGACGCGAGCACTTTCTTTTACGCCGCGCAGCAACAACATCGTGATCGCGACCACGATCATAAACGCTGGCAGATTGATCAACACCGGAATGCCGGCGATACGTGGCGCCGACTTGAGGAGCGCGACCATCGCGGGATCATTGCTCGCGGTCACCGCCCAATACCCGTGCGTGATCCACTCGGGGAGCATGATGCCAAAGCCAGACAACAACGATACGAAATACCCACTCCATCCGATCGCCACCGCGATGTTGCCGACGGCGTACTCCAAGATCAGCGCCCAACCAACGATCCACGCGACGATCTCGCCAAGTGTTGCATACGAGTACGCGTACGCACTACCTGCCGCCGGAATCATCGACGACAGCTCGGCATAACACAGCGCGGCAAGACCGCACACC
>JANXUN010000661.1 GCA_025356185.1 Gemmatimonadaceae bacterium | reverse complement strand
ACGGCGAATTTGTTTTCGCGTGAGAAGAATCCAAAGCGTGGCGCGATCATCGAGCCCCCGTCAATGAAGTTTGGCGTGTCGGTCGTTGCAACAAGCCCGCCCCACGTGCGCATACCAACCAGCGGTCCAATTTTGCGACGCTTGAACATGTATGGCATGAGATCGCCGCCCGATCCGGCCATCTCATTAATGATCATGACCTTGGGTCCCCAGATGCCGTTTGCAGGACTCGTAAACGGGTACCGTTCGCCGACAGGATTGTTGAAGTACCCATCGTAATCGCGGCCCAACAGATCGACGATGTAGTCGGCGGCCGAGCCACCACCGTTGTACCGCTCGTCAACAACGACGCCTTGCCGATCTTGTTGCGCGAAATAGTAGCGATTAAAGCTGGTGTATCCGGGCTGTCCGGTGTTTGGCAAATACACGTACGCGATTTTGCCGCCCGAAATGGAATCGACAATGCGTCGATTGCGTTCAACCCACGCACGTGTTCGCAGTCCTTGCTCGTTGGCGATCGGCATCACCGTCACCTGACGCGAGCCCACGCCGTCAGCGCGAGTGCTGACGGTGAGCACGACCTGATGATTGGCCGTGCCATCGAGCAGACGATACATGTTGTCGGTGCCGCGCAAATCAACACCGTTGATGGCCAGCAAATAGTCGCCAACACTCACGTTCACGCCTGGAGTCGCGAGCGGCGCACGGAGCTCGGGGTTCCAAGTCTCTCCGTCAAGAATCTTGGCGATGCGATAGCGGCCGTTGTCGACGGTGAAGTCCGCGCCGAGCACGCCGCCCGTGGCGGTCGGTACCTCGGGCATGTCACCACCGCGCACATATGAGTGGCCGATTGAAATCTCCGCGCCCATCATGTCCATCAGATAATTCAAGTCGGCGCGATGCATGACGTGCGCCAACAGGGGCTCGTACATTTTTTTCATCGCGGGCCAGTCTGAACCGTGCATGTTGGGCACGTACAGATTGTTGCGTTCGTTGCGCCACCCTTCGTTGAAAATCTGTTTGTACTCTTCGCGCGGATCGATGAACGCGCGCAGTGTTGCAGCGAGCCGTCCCGCGCCTGGTGCCGGTACTGCGCGATCAGCGTCGGTGAGGAACAATCCGCCCTGTGCTCCGCCGCCCGAGCGATACAAAATCTTGCGACCGTCGCCGCTTACGGTGAACAGCGTCACACCCTGCGCGAACGGCGCAGCGCGACGCGTGCTGAGTTGATAACGGTGCAACGTGGCACCGCCACCAGCACCTGCGCCGCGTCCACCTTCGCCTGTTCCCGTTGCCGGAATCGGCTCAACAAAGAACACCGTACCCGCAACGCCTGCGCGGAGTTGTGCATAATCGCGATCGGCGATGCCCGGCACCGCGATGATGCGCTGTTGAATGCCATCAAAGTCGATGTTGGTGACGCGCGCAGCGGCGCCCTGCCCGCCCGCGCCCACACCTGTACGTGTGGAGTCGCCACCACCACCGCCCCGCCCAGTGCTGTCGCCGCGCACGCGCGACGTTTCATCATCGCTTTCGGGCAACAGCGGAGATGGGTCGGCTTTCGACAACACCGCCAGATACAACGACCGTGTGTCCGGGCGATCGTATTTGGACATATCGAGCAGCGACGAATTCAATCCGAAGTTCGTGCTCGCAAAAAACCACAAATATTTGCCGCTGGCGTCAAACGCTGGCGTCGTTGCGTCGGCGAGGCCATCGGTCATCTGCTTGATCGCGCCCGATTCAACGTCGTACACGAACAGTGCGCGGAACAGTGATTTGAGCCGCTTGGGATACGCAATCCAGCGCGAGTCTGGACTCCACACGGGGACGATCGAACGATCGGCCATGAAGTACGGATCGGTATCGGCGATCTTGGATGTGCCCGTCGCGACGTCGACTAACCAGATGTGAAAGTGCGTGTCCTGAAACGCGATCTTACGACCGTTCGGTGACCACGACGGTGAATACGGACGGCTGGGCTCTGGCAGAATAATTTCGCGCGGCGCAGCCAATCCATCTTGCGGCGCAATGTACAGGCGATATTCGCCCGACTTATCGCTGAAGTACGCAACCGACCGACCATCGGGAGACCAGAGCGGTGCGATTTCTGCAGAGCCACTGCTATTGCTGAGATTTCGCACATCCCCTTTTTCGGCGGGAATGGTGAAAATTTCACCGCGCGCTTCAACGGCCGCGCGTTTGCCGGTGGAGGACAGCGCAAGACTGGTGATGCGCGCGGACACGTCTTTCCACTGCGGCATCATCCACG
>JANXUN010000630.1 GCA_025356185.1 Gemmatimonadaceae bacterium | reverse complement strand
CGATCGCGCGTCGCGCGCGCGACGCGGTCCGCATCTCGCCACCGACTGCTTCGAGCGCTGCTGCCGACACAACGCCGATGATTGCAAGCGACGCAACGGCTTCGAACAGCGAGATGCCACGCCGCGAGTGCACGAGACGCGCGCGCATATGATTAACGCGCTTACGGTTAGCGCGCATACGTGCCCGCGACGCCGCTCCATGGTTCTACGGCGACCAGTACGGTCGAACCCTGTCCGCGCACCAGCACCGAATCGGCAAATGCCGCACCAGTTGGTCGAAACACGAACTGCAGCCGCGGTAACTCAGTGACTAGGGTTTCGGTCGCGTCGAGTAGCAACGTGCCTTCGGCCAACATGCCCGTACCTGCAACGCCAGTTGTGTCAGCGCGATAGCGACCGGTGACCGGGTCGATCCGGAGACGCACCAACGCGTTTCTGTCAATCGCCGCTTTGCGTGCGTCGTGCAGTAGCGCCATGAGTCCGAAGGCGGCCTCTTGTGGACGCTCCTGTCCGAGTCGTGACAGCGCCGGTACCACCAGCGATGCGCTTAACGCCATGATGGCCAACACGATCGCAAGCTCAAAGAGCGTGAATCCGCGGCGGTGTGCGCGCATGGTCATCACTTGAATGAGTTCGCGTTGATGCCGTAGATCGCTTGCAGCAACGACAGCGCGACAAATGCAACGATCGCCCCGAACACGATAATCATCGCTGGTTCGGCCAACGCCGCGAGTCGTTGCGTCGCACGCTCGGTGCGCTCTTCAAAAATGTCGGCCGACTTGAGCAAGAACACGCGCAGCTCACCGGCGTCCTCGCCCACCCCAATCAACTGCGCGAGCAGAGCAGGAAACAACGTGCTGTCGGCAACCGCAGCGCGCAGGGAACTGCCTTCGCGCACGCGCGTGCGCACGCGAACGATGTCGTCGCGCGCGATCGGATCGCCGAGTGATTCAATGGTATCGTCGAGCGCCATCAGCAGCGGCGCGCCACCGCCAAGCAACACGCCCAACAGTCGAGCAAATCGCGCGGCAAGCGCATACGAACGCAGCGTTCGAATACCTGGGATGACGAGCAACGTGTTCGACCATGCGCGCGCACCGTCTGTCGTAGAGCGCATCCATGTCGCAATGGCGCCCACGGCAACGGGAATCGCTAACAGGAACGGCCAGTAGTGCTGCAGAAATCCCGACAGTGCCAACAGCAGCGACGTTGACGCGGGGAGTTTGGCGCCGCTTCCGGCGAGCAGTGTGACAAATCGCGGCAGCACGAAAAACATCAGCACGCTAACCGCCAATGAACCTGCAGTCGCCAACAACAACGGGTAGATCGACGCCGACAAAATGCGTCCACGGAGCTGTTCGTCGCGATCTAACTGCTCGGCGAGTCGCGCAAATGCGCTGTCCACATCACCGCTGCGCTCCCCCGCGCGCACAAGGCCCACATACAGCGGCGAAAACATGTGCGGATACGCGGCAAGTGCCGTTGATAGCGTTTCACCGCGCTCGACGCGTGCGCGCACCTCATCAAGCGCAACTTTCACATCTCCGGTTGCAACACCACCCGCCGCGCGCAACGCTTGCGAGAGTGGCATGCCAACGGGAAGCAACGATGCGAGCGCGCGGGTGACTTCGAGTACTTCGCGCTTGCGACCAAAGCGCATGCCGCCACCCGAGGCTTGTTGCGCCGTGGCTTCAGCAACTTCAACGACTAACAGTCCACGCGATTCGAGCGCGCGAGAGAGCGCGCCGCTACTCACCGCGTTTTCAGAACCGCGCAGACGTTTGCCGGCGTGATCGACTGCGTAGTACGCAAACGTAGGCACGGAGACTCAGCTCAGGACGCTACTTCCAACTCGCGATATCCGCGTCTTCGCCTTCGCCGCCAATCTTTCCATCTGCGCCGTAGCTCACGAGATCGTAGCTGGACGGATTTTGCTGTCCGGGATAGACGTACACGTACGCGCGTCCCCAAGGATCAAGCGGAACCGGTTTGCGCAAATACGGCGAGCGCCAGTTGGTTGGCGGATCAATGCTTGGCTTTTCCCACAGGGCGGGAAGCCCTTGCTGCGAGGTGGGATATGCGCCGTTGTCCAGTCGATAGGCATCAAGCGCGGCGCCGAGCATTTCTATTTGCGACTTCGCGGTTGCCGACTTCGCCGCGCCAACATGCTGAAAAATGTTCGGCGCGACCAGCGTGGCAAGAATCGCGATGACGACGATCACGACGAGAATTTCGATCAGCGTGAAGCCCGAGCGGCGTCGGGTCGCGCGCTGCGCATATCGTGCAAGAGACGTCACAGGCATGGCGAGAGTGCGAAAAGGGAGGAATCCAGCGGTGAGACGAGCACGCGCGTCCGATGTTAAGTCACCGAACGCGCATCCGTGATCCCCTCGTTGGATGCTATCAAACCAAATAGCGTTGCCTCTTGCACTACCTCTAGGGGTGACCGGGCGTTTGGTCGGTTTCCTCTGTGCCGTTCGACCCCCGTTCGCTGCGGCTGCCGGTCCGTCGGTCGCGCTCCAGACAGTAAAGAAAGCTACGGCTGAATGATCGGTTTACCCGTCTTATCCAGTCGCACCACTGGCGCAATGTTGGTCGCTCGCACCGCCGCGTCGATTTTCGCCCCGTCGCCGACGATAACAATCGCCAGATGGTCCGGATCGACGTACTTCTTGGTCATCGCCGCCACGTCGGCAGAGGTCGTCGCGTTGACGCCTGCGATGTACTGCGCCCACCAGTCTTTGGGCAGGTTGTTGTCGACCACACGCGAGACGACGCTCGAGATGCCGTTGATGGACTGCACGGTGGACGGCAAGCTGAGCGTGAGCGAGTTTTTCGCCGCCGTGAGTTCATCGGCGGTGACAGGTACGGCGCCTGTAAGGCCACGAATCTCTTTCATCGCTTCGATGAGTGAGCTGTCGGTTTTTTCGCGCGTCACGGCACCTTGTGCGCGCACGGAGCCTGGACCCTTGCGCCAACCGATGCCGGAATTGAATCCGTAGCTGTAGCCTTTCGCTTCGCGGATGTTCGCGTTGAGTCGCGATTGGAACAGTCCGCCCATGATCATGTTCATCACGTCGGCTTTGGGCATGTCGGGCGAATACTCCGGTGCAACCGTGTGCCCCAACACAAGCTGCGATTGCGGCTTGTTCGGCATGTCTACGAGATAAATCGTAGTGGCGTTGAGCGCGGGGGCGGCCGCGTACGTGACGGACAACTTGTTGCCGCGCTTGGGCCACGACTTAAACGCAGCCTCGAGTGTGCTCTTCGCTTGCGCGCGCGTCATGTCGCCAACGATGTACGCGGTCGCGTTGACGGGTACGAAAAATGCCCGGGCAAGATTGGCAATGTCGTCGCGCGTGACCGCCTTTAAATCAGCGTCATTGGTGACGCGACCGTATGGTTGATCGCCGTACAACAACTTGGGAGTGAGCTGCGCGGCGATCGTACCCACGACGTCCTGCGCGCGCGTGTACTGAGACAGCGACTGCGTGCGTAACCGTTCGAGCGCGTCAGCGGGAAAGGTGGAGTGCAGCATCACGTCCATCATCACCGACAGCGTGGCATCAAACGTGCGCGACAACGACTGAAATCCAGCAACGCCGCTCTCGTTACCGACCGCAAACTGGAGCCCCGTGCCCAGCAGTGCGAGATCGTTGTTGAGTTGATCGGCGGTACGCAACGACGTTCCTTCACGCATCATCGATCCAACAAATCCCGATACGCCAGCCTTCGTGCCCAGTTGATCCGTGCCACCTGCAAAGTGGATCGACAACGATACGATCGGCAGGTCATGCTTTTCGACGACAACGAGACGCACACCATTGGACAGTGTATCCACCGTCCACGATGGCACTTTAAACGTTGGCGCCGCGCCGACGGCTGGCTGCTTGCCGCGATCGAGAGTCGATGCCTTTTGTGCGAACGACGTCGCGCTCAGCGACGCACTGACCGTCATCGCCGCAGCCGCGTACGTAATGTGTGTGCGCTTCATGATCCGCTCTCCTTCTTCGATGCAAACTTGGAAGTCACGGACGTCGACTGACCGGGATTCGACGCCATCTCTTTCTTACCCATCGGCACCGCGCTCAAGACGATACGATTGCCGCGCAAATACTTCGCAGCAACGCGCTTCACGTCGGCCGCCGTCACCGCCATGGTCTGTTTGAGTTCCGTCTGATACCAACTGGGATCGTCGTGATAAATCCATCCGCTCGCGAGCGTCGCTGCCTTTCCAAGCATCGACTGCAAGCGGCTGTACGAGGCAAACTCGATACTCGCCGTCGCCTTTTTCATTTGCTCTGCGGTCGGCCCTTCGCTGATGAAGCGCCCGAAGACCGAGTCCACCGCCGCTTCGAGTTTCGTGAGATCGGTACCGGGCGTGGGAACGATAGTGAGATCAATCGTTCCTACATCTTCGTTGTTACCGCTGCGCAGCGAAATCTGCGTCGCCCACTTGCGATTGAACACAAACTCTTGCGATAACCACTGCGTGCGATCACCGCTCACAATCGCTGCCATGACATCAAGCGCGGCGACGTCCGCACTCTTATCGCCAACACCGGGCCAGCTCACGAACAGTTGCGGTTGTGCGACGTTGTCTTCGTACACAAAGCGCAGTGACGCCGCGAGCTTGGCGGCGGGCACCACGGGTCGCTTCACGGCAGGGCTGCGCGGAATTGCGCCGAAATACTTAGTCACCCACTGCTTGGCCTGCGCGATATCAAAATCGCCAGCGATCACCAACACGGTATTGTCGGGACCATACCACTGCTTGAAGAACGACCTCACGTCGGCCTCCGACGCAGCACTTAAGTCTTCCATCGATCCGATCACGGGCCAGTGGTATGGGTGTCCGACGGGATACATGTACGAATCCATGATCTCGCCCACGCGTCCGTAGGGCCGATTGTCCGTGCTTTGGCGCCGCTCGTTTTTGACGATATCGCGCTGCGCGTTCAGCTTGTTCAGGTCGAGTGCATCGAGCAGCCAACCTAACCGATCGGCTTCAAGCCACAATTCCGTTTCGAGATAGTTGGACGGCACCGACTCATGAAAATTGGTCTTGTCGTTATTCGTCGAACCGTTGTTCGAGCCTCCCACCCCCTCGGTTAGCTTGTCGTGCATTCCATACGCGACATGTCCCGATCCCGTGAACATCACGTGCTCAAACAGGTGCGCGAATCCGGTGCGTCCCACTTCTTCGTTCTTGGAGCCGACGTGATGCTCAACGTCTACCGCAACGACCGGTGAGCTGTGGTCGACTGAGAACAAAACAGTTAAGCCGTTCGGAAGAACAAACTTTTCGACCGGGATGCGGGCCGACGTACGCGCCGCTGTGGTGGACGGCTTCGGCGCCGCCTGTGCGCTCAGTGCGGGCACCGATGGCAGCACAGCGGCGCAGAAAGAGACGCATGCGGCGGCGCGCAGGGACGAACGCACCATGGTACTGGAGAGGACGCGAGGCACAAGATTCTCTGGTACGCGTGAAGTCGATAACCCGAGCGGTCACCCAACCGAAATCAATGGCTTCAAAGCTGGCTCACTGAGGCCAGATCGTGAAGTGGGGAAGGACGGTGCGCGCGAAATGCCCACGCATGCTGCTGACGGCTGAATCGAGCGTGCGTAGCTGCGCGACGGTGAGCGGAAGCACGTGTTCGTCGGGCTGATCCTTGGTGCCGACGACATAGTCCTTTCCGGGCGTACTTGTATTCTCGATATGCGTGCCCAACAGCGTCACCACGCGATGCTGGTCGGCAAACTCGCGCAATCGATGCACGCTGTTCGCAAATGCGGCCGTATCTCGCACGTACAGGCGGCCGGGGTAAAAGGTATCGCCCGTCAACAAGACTCCCGTTCGCCGATCGTACAGCGCGATGCTCGCTGGTTGATGACCCGGAATCGGAATCACATCGATCACGCGACCGCCAAGATCAACGGCACCGCGATCCGTCGGCCAATTCGCTATGCCAAAGAACGCGCGTACCGACGCCGTGTCTTTTTCGACCAACGTGACGTTAGCCTTTCCGCGAAACAAGGAATCGCCGGCCACATGATCGCCGTGTCCGTGACTATGCGCGACGACCAGTTCAATTTCCCGGTTGCCATGCTGTGCGCGCCACGATTGCACCACGCGATCGACCTCGGCGGCCACATCTATGCCGCCTGCACCGGTATCAAGGAGAAGGGCGCGCTTGTCGCCAAACAGCAGATACACAAACGGCTTTTCGTAGTTGGTACACGCGGGCTGACGCAGCACGAAAAAGTCGGCGTTGTACTCGTGGACCAAAAAGTGCGGCGCGCCCGTGCAGGTAGCGCCGCCTGCGTACATGCGACCGGGCAGCGCACCGGACTGTATCGCACTCGCCTTCGAGCCCATCAGGTGGGAGCACGAGACAAGGAGCGCGAACGCGGCGATCGTCACTCCCACCGCTGGAGATGGTCGGCGAGTCGGCACGTTGGCCTGAGTTGTCATACGGAGTAATGTTCTAGCTGATGCCCCATACCGCAACAACTACCACGGCCGAACACCGCGCTCAAGCTGATCGCGGCCGCGCTGATCGCGCGCGCGAGGCCGCCGAATTCGTGCGCCGCTATCGCTGGCTCATTTTGGCAGGGTTGATCACGGCCGCGATCATGGAAGTGCTCGACACCACGATCGTGAACGTCGCGCTTCCGCAGATGGCGGGCAATCTGAGCGCAACGCAAGAAGAGATTGGCTGGGTGTCGACGGGCTACATCCTCGCCAACGTGATTTTCTTACCGATGACGGCGTTTTTTGCATCGCGGTTTGGCCGCCGACGTTATCTCACGGCGTCGATCGCGCTGTTTATCATCTCGTCGTTTTTTTGCGGTACGTCGCACTCGCTGGTTGAGCTGGTATTCTGGCGTATTCTGCAAGGCGCAGGCGGCGCTGCGCTGTTGTCCACTGCGCAGGCGACGCTACGACAAATCTTTCCGACCGAAGAACAGGGGCTGGTGCAGGCTGTGTTCATGCTTGGCGTTATTGTCGCGCCGACGCTGGGGCCCACGCTCGGCGGATGGATCACCGATAACTACGCGTGGGGGTGGTGTTTTTTCATCAATGTCCCCATCGGCATCCTGTCGATGTTTTTGGTGAACGGTTTCTTGCGCGATCCGCCAGATCAACTGGCGCACACGGGCGATGTCGATTGGCTGGGCATCGGCCTGCTCACCGTAGGCATCGGCAGCCTGCAGTACGTTCTTGAAGAGGGCAACGCGAAAGACTGGTTTGACGATCCACTCATCTTTCGATTGGCGATCATTGCGACCGTCGCGTTGTGCACGATGTTGTGGTGGGAGTTACATCCGAAAAACACCCATCCCGTAGTGAACTTTCGCGTGCTCAAAAACAAAACGCTTTCGGCCGGACTGTTTTTGTTTGTCGCGCTGGGTTTTGGCCTGTACGGCGGCGTGTTTTTGTTTCCGCTGTTTGCGCAAGGCATTCTGCACTTCACACCAACGGAGACGGGGTTGGTGATGTTGCCTGGCGGACTCGCCACCGGCGCGAGTGCGCTGATTTGCGGCGCGATGCTCAACGGCAAGAACCCGAAAGCCGACGCGCGCGTGTTGATCGCGATCGGCGTCCTACTGTTCGCCGTCTCTATGTGGATGATGGGACATCTTACGACTTCCGCTGGCGAAAGCGATGTTCGCGTGGCGCTGCTTGTGCGCGGATTTGGTCTTGGTCTGTTGTTCGTGCCTATCAATTCAGCCGTGTATCGCACAATCAAAC
>JANXUN010000629.1 GCA_025356185.1 Gemmatimonadaceae bacterium | reverse complement strand
CGCGATTGCTGCGCGCAAACATGCTGGCGCCCTCCCGCGCATCGCGCAGGCGCTTCGCCGTAAAGAGCTGCGCACCGCCGATCTCGGCGAGAAGGTCGCGCTACTCGATGCGTACGGCACGTTGTGCGGTGACGCCGGAGTGCAGGAGCTCGACGCGATTCTCAACGCACGGGGATTGCTGGGTGCCAAAGAGCCGGCCGATCTGCGCGCGTGCGCCGCCCGAGCACTGGGGCTTGTTGGTACGCTCAACGCCACGGAAGCGCTGCAACGTGCCGCCGACGCGAAAGACGTGGTGATTCGCAGCGCAGTGTCGCGCGCACTCCGTGGTGGGGCCTAGTGCACGCACCGACGCCGGCCGATGCGTCTCCCGATGCACAGGTGCAACGCACCGCGCGCGCATTTGTGGTGGCGCTGCATGGTGCACTTCGTGCGGTTCGATTGTATCCCATTGAGAACGTTGCCGTGCAAAAGGCGCTGGCCGATCTCTCGTCCTCGTGCGAGCGCGTCCGAGCGCAAGACGACCACTGTGAGTTGCGACGCGCGGGCGACTATCTCTTCGTAAACGAAGTGCGGATGCGCCTCACGCTCGACAACTACGCGGCAGTGGCGAATGTGCTCAGTGTCTTTGCAGACGCGGGCATCGGTGGGTTTTCAGTGCTTCGACCAACGCAGCCGCGTGCCTGGGTGGTGTTACTGGCCTTTCTGCTGGCGCCTCCGCTGGACGTTTCTGAGGCCGAGCGACTTACGCAGCTGTCGACACGGCTTGCACAGGCCGCGATTACCGATTTTGAATTCTCCGCGATCAATGATGAGGCGATGTCGAATGACGATGCCGAGCTCGATCTCAAAGAGCGCGCGCGCCAAACGTACGTGCGTTCGATCAGCGTCACGCGCGACGTCATGACGGCAGCGCGACTCGGAAAGAGCCAAGGCCTGAAGCGCGTCAAGCGTGCGGTGCAGGGGATTGTCGATGCCATCCTTGCGGATGCTGCGTCGTTGATCGGACTCACGACGTTGCGCGAGTTTGATGATTACACGTTCGTGCACAGCGTGAACGTGTGCATTCTGTCGGTGGCGCTTGGTCGCCGGTTGGGGTTGACCAAAATCCAGATGCTCGATCTGGGTTTGGCGGCGTTGTTGCACGATATCGGCAAAGCGAAGTTGCCTCTCGAGATGCTCAACAAGCGAGGACAGTTGGAGCCTCACGAGCGTGAGCTGCTGCAGTCGCACTCGGGGCAAGGGGTACTCGCGCTGTTCGAACTGCCGGTGGGTGCGGGTCGACCATGGCGTGCGATTCGCGGCGCATACGAGCACCACATGCGCATCGATTTTTCTGGATACCCAACGCCGATCCGTCCGCGACAGCTGTCACTGTTTAGCAAAATCATCGCGGTAGCTGATGGGTTTGATGCCGCGACGACGACGCGCGTCTACCAGGAATCACCGTGGACCCCCGCGGACGTCTTGCGCGGCATGCGTGACAATCGACGTCTGGGACTTGACGCGGTGGTCGTGAAGGCGTTCATCAATCTGACCGGCATCTACCCGGTCGGTACACTCGTCGTACTTGACTCGCTCGAGCTCGCGCTCGTGGTGGTCGCAAGCCCTGAACCGTCGGCGATGTCGCGACCGTTGGTAAGATTGCTTACTGACGGTCAAGGGAATCGGCTCGCCGATTCGCCGATGTGTGATTTGACGCTAGCGCATGACAACGGCCAATTTATCCGCACGATTATTCGCACAGAGGATCCCGAACGATTCGGGATTCAAGTCGGTGACTTCTTTGCATGAATCAGTGACTCCCTCCGCAATTACCACGCGCTTCGCACACCTTGCCGCCCAGCATCGCAAAGCGCTCGTCTGTTATGTCACCGCCGGTCACCCCGAGCCGGCGAGCAGTGTGACGCTCATTCGCGGCATCGCCAATGCCGGCGCAGACATCATCGAAATTGGGGTTCCGTTTTCCGATCCGTTAGCAGATGGACCGGTGATTCAACGCAGCTCGCAAATCGCCATTGATCACGGAGTGACGCTCGAGAGTTCGCTCGCCATTATTGCGGACGCAGCAGTTGACGTGCCCATCGTGTTGTTCAGTTATCTCAATCCGCTCATGGCTGGCGGTCCAGACGTGCTCGCACGAGCACGCGCGGCCGGTGTGCACGGCGTGTTGGTGACCGATTTGCCAGTGGGCGCCGATCCCGAACGCGAAGCGTGGTTCGGCGCCAGCGGATTGGACTTTGTGCGCCTCGTCGCACCGACAACGCCTGCGGCGCGGATGGCAGAGATCAGTCGGACCGGTGGTGGATTTGTCTATCTGATTAGTCGCTTGGGCGTGACGGGCGAGCGCGACACACTCGCTGCAGATCTACCGTCGACGGTTGCGCGCCTGCGAGCTGTGACCACGTTGCCCATCTGCATCGGGTTTGGCATCTCCACGCCGGCGCAAGCGCACGCCGCCGCGCAGCTCGGCGACGGTGTCATCGTGGGTAGCGCGTTGGTGCGTGCGGCGGAGCGTTCCATCGACGAAGCGATTGCGCTGGTTGCGTCACTTCGCGCCGCGCTCGATCAGTCATGAGTGTGGTGTTTCCAGCGTGGGCGATGGCGTCAGCGACTCGTCGAGAACATGTCGAGCGGGTCGTTACTCTGCTGGAGCAATGGTCAGCGCGTATGGGACTCGGGCACGACGAACGTATCGCATGGCGGGACGCTGGTGCGTGGCACGACGCCTTGCGAGACGAATCTGACGACAGGTTGCGCGTGTTGACGGGAGAGTACGAGCGTCCGGCTGGCATGTTGCATGGCCCCGCCGCGGCAAATCGACTCGCCGTCGACGGTGAAGTACGTCGCGATGTCCTTGAAGCCGTGCGGTGGCATACCGTCGGCTGCGCCTCGTGGGCGCGCGCGGGTCGCGCACTGTACATGGCGGATTTTCTCGAACCAGGCCGAACGTTCATGACGGACGAGCGCGCGGCACTCGCTGCGCGAGTTCCTGATGCATTTGACGACGTCTTTCGCGACGTTGTGCGCATGCGCCTCAAGTGGGCGCTGAAGTCGGGAAAAGGGTTGGCGCAAGAAACCGTGCAATTGTGGAATACGGTTCGATGAATCTTCGCAGAGTCAGGCTCGTTGTGGTGCTCGCGATCGTCAGCACGTCCGCCGTCGGACTTGGTTTCTCGGCGTCGTCGCAACCGACGACGAAAGTCACCAAAGCAACCGCCGCGGCACTGCCGTCTCTTGCCGACACGATGGCGCATGCGCCGAAAGGCACGCGCATTCGCGTGCGTGTGCTGAATACCACGAGCACTCGTGGACTCGCGAAGCGCGTAACATTCTCACTCCGCGATTTTGGCTACGATGTTGTCGACTTTGACAGCGACCTCAAGGCGGCGCGCGCGGGCACCGTCATTCTGTCACACACGGGTCACGACGCATGGGCACAGCGACTGCGTCGTGCACTCGGAACGGGTTCGGTCCAAGCGACTAGCGATTCATCACGCTACGTGGACTTCACCGTGCTGGTCGGAAGCGATTGGAAGGCGCCGCCCCAATCGTTCCGTCCGTAGTTGACCGCACGCGGCGGCGATATCGAGTCCTCTGCTGCGGCGAGTTGCAGTTTCCACCCCGCGCGCGCGCAGCGCTCGCGCAAAGGCCGCGATCACCGGTGCGCTGCTCGGTGTGAATCCCATCGACCCGCCGGGATGTAACGGAATAAGATTCACAAACGCGCGACAGTTGCGCGCGAGCGTTGCAAGCTGCGCCGCATGCTCTGGTAAATCATTCACGCCGCCAAGCATGACGTACTCAAACGTCACGCGACGATCGAATGTCGCGGCCGCGGCGATCACGTCGTCCAACGGATACTTCACATTAATCGGCATCAGCGAGCGACGCAGTTCATCGCTTGGTGCGTGAATCGACAGCGCCAGACGAAACTGTTCTGGTCGTTCGGACAACGCGAGGATGCCTGGAAGCACGCCCACCGTTGAAATCGTGATGTGACGCGCGCCGATTCCCAGCGCGCGCGGATCGTTTAGCAGCGTCAATGTCGTGTTGACTGACGTCCAG
>JANXUN010000624.1 GCA_025356185.1 Gemmatimonadaceae bacterium | reverse complement strand
CGTAACAGTCAGGATGGCGTCGCTGTCGCCAGCGTTGGCAAGGGCACGCTTTAAGCGCGCCGGATACTCGGGGAACCCCAGTGGATCGACCGAGCGGAGTTCGCCACCAACTTCGCCGACCGTGTTTTCATCGAGCAACATGCCCGCGTAATCCCATGCACGGAGTCGGCGATGAAAATCGCAATTCGGACACACGTTGAAGTTGCGCAGAAACTTGTCGCGAATATCCGAGTTCCCACACGCCTCGCACTTCTCCCACGAATCAGGGGGAATTTCAAGACGTTCTCGACGCGGTTCACGCGGCTTTTTTTCCTTCCGAAACCAAGCCATAGCTTGGTAAGATCGAAGGTGGCGACGACCGTAGCTAGGCCTTGCGCGTACTAGAGTTCGCTGTGGGCATAACACCGAACAAACTCCGGTACTCCGTTCGACAACTAGAGACCCAGTGCGTCGGGAAGTCCTCGCCCTTCTGACGAGATGCGCAGCAGCACCGCAACGCCCGTCCAGCACACCAACAGGAACGAGCCGCCGTAGCTAAAAAACGGTAGAGGGATGCCGGTCACGGGCATCAGGTTGAGCGTCATGCCGACGTTTTCGACAACGTGCACGAACCACACGGAGGCCAGCCCGAATGCGACGAGGCTCGGAAATGCATCGGTTGCGCGAGTCGCCACTCGGGTGCTGCGCAATAGCAGCGCCAGAAACAGCGCTAACGCAATGCTGACGCCAATAAAGCCGAGTTCTTCGCCAACTACCGAAAAAATGAAGTCAGTCGAACGCTCGGGAAGGAATTGCAGGCGCTTTTGACTGCCCAGTGTGAAGCCTTTGCCGAAAAGCCCGCCGGAGCCAATAGCGACCTTCGACTGTGTAATGTGGTAACTCGTGTTTCGTGGATCGATCGTCGGATCGATGAACACCAGCAGACGATTGCGCTGATGCGGTTTCAGGCGATCCCACAGTAACGGCGCGACCACACCAATCGCCACATTAGCCACGACCAACACGACACCTTCCAACAGATACGTTCGATACCAGAGCACGAGCGTCACGAGTATCAAAAACCACGCGCCCCAAATGCCTGTGCTAAACGCGAGGATGAGACTCACGGCAGGACTCGCAAGCATCACCAGCAGCGGCCATGGCACGCCCGACCAAAACAGCATCGCGAAACAAATGCCGATGAACACCATGCCGGTTCCGAGGTCCGGTTGAAGCATGACCAAGACAAACGGGATGCCGACAACGACCAACGGTCGCCACAGTTCAATCAGCGAGCGCGGTGCGTCGCGCTGTGCGGCGAGGACGCGTGCGAGCATGAGCGTTGTCGCAAATTTCCCAAGCTCTGATGGTTGCCCGATGCTAACACCGCGAAACGACAGCCATCCGTGCATGCTCGCAGCGGTACCTGCACCAGTGCCGACGAACAACACGAGCACCAGCAGCGCACAACTAAACAAATAGATCGGCCACGCCGTCCACTCGATCAAACGGACCGAGCTTCGCATCACGACCCACGCGGCACACAACGACACCGCGAACCATCCCAGCTGTCTCTTCCACGCGTTCGCGACAGCACCAGAAGGCACGTCCGTTTGCCCGGCGGAAAACACCATCGCAATGCCGAAGGCGGTGAGCAAGAGCGCAAGCACCAGCAACGGATAGTCGATTCCTTGTCGACGCGACGCGACTTTCATCGATCGGCCGCCACGGCAGTGAACGCCAGCTTTGTCTTGAGAAAGTGCTCCATGATCTTCGTCGCAATTTTCGCCGCAGCCGGACCGTGCAGCCCTTCTTCGAGAATCACCGCAACGACAATTTTTGGCTTATCAACCGGTGCGTAGCCGACGAACCATGCGTTGTCCGGGTGCGGGGGATTTTGCGCGGTGCCGGTCTTCCCCGCGATCGTCAGTCCCTGAATCCTCGCACTCGCTCCTGTACCGCTCGTTAAGACGTCGCCAAGTGCGAGTTGCAAACCGAGTAACTGTTCTTTGCTGAGATTCAATATTTGCTTTCGCGACGGTGTCTGTGTAACAACCTGCGGCGTCGCAGCCGCGCCGTCGGTGGCGAGCGCAGTATAAAACTTTGCCATGCTCAGCGGCGTCTGCGTGTTGTCAGCCTGTCCGATGGAGAGACTCAACACAACGGACTGATTCCAGCCGCGGGGTCCGTAACGCTTGTTAAAATACGCGACACTCTCAGGCCAACGTGCGCGTTTTTCGCCCGGCAAGTCCACGCCAGTCGAATCAGCAAACCCAAGTGATACGCCCCCTGCGAGCAAATTCGCCAGCGTGATCCTGAGCCCCAACTGATAGAAGTACACATCGCATGACTTGGCGATGGCCTGCGCCAAATTGATGTCACCGTGTCCGCGCTTGTCGTGACACTTAAAGATGCGACCGTACAAGTACGAACCTGTGCACGGATCCTTCATGTGCGTATCCATCGTGACCAATCCGCGCTGCAACCCGATCACGGCTGTCGCCAACTTGAACGTCGACGCCGGCGCGTACGTCCCCGCAAGCGCGCGATTGAACAGCGGCTTGTGCGGATCAGCCAGTAAGCTTGAGTAGTACTTGGCTGATACGCCCCCAATAAATCGATTCACGTCGTACGTGGGCGCGCTGTACAACGTCAGCACCCCTCCCGTACTCGGATCAAGCGCGACGACACCGCCGCGCAGTGAGTCGCCGAAGTACTCATGCACAAAGCGCTGCAAATCAATGTCGATATTCGTGTGCAGCGGCGGTGGCGCTTCCGCCGGTTCTTCGGCACGCACGCCGTTATCTCGCACGACGCGATTGCGCGAGTCTACCTCGACAAACCGATGCCCTTCGCGGCCGCGCAGCGCTTCTTCGTACTGTTTCTCGATTCCAGCTTTTCCGATCTGCTGACCTGGTCGATAGCCCTCAAACTCGGGCTTCGCCAAATCCTCTTCGCTGATCTCGCCCGTGTATCCGATGAGCGATGCGAGTGCTGCGCCGTCAGGATAGTACCGCTTGGGTGCGCTTTGAATGATCAGACCCGGCAACTCGACACGACGTTCTTCGAGGACTGACACCACTTGAAACGATGCGTCATTAAAAATCACGGTCACGCTTTGCGATGAGCGCCGAAAGCGGCTCACAGCAAGTCGCTGTTGCACGGAATCGAGCGGCACGATTTTGGCAATCGTCGCCAACGCCGAGCGGAGAGAATCCTCACTGGGGCTCAAGATCGATACGGTGTAGCCCGGTAAGTTCTCTGCGATCACTTCACCATTGCGATCAAAAATCGTACCGCGCGCTCCCGGCAACGGCACCTCGCGTTCACGATTGCGACGCGACTGCGATTCAAACTCCGCGTTGCGCAATACCTGCGTGCGAAAAAATGCGCCGCCCAGGATGAGAAACACCCCCGACAACACCACGCGCGCTACGCGAGCGCGTCGCAACACCTCGTTGGGATGATGGCTCATGCGCGTCTCACCGGGCGCCTGTCACGCGGTAGTGGGTCGATAGAACGGGCGAAACGCGGTGAGCAAGATCAACGCAACGGCGGCGGTCATCAACGCCGAGATGGGCGACCAAATCAGAATCTGCACCACCAAGTTCAACCCCTTGGAACCGCCACTCAGCAGCGCATACACGGTGTCAAATCCCACTTTGCCGATGAATACGAATAAGCCGGTGAGTGCGACGTGATCGGCAAAAAACACCGCCTTCACGTATGACGCAATAAATGCCACCAAGACTAACGTCAGTGCCGCCGCGCCGACTGCGGACGGTGCGAAGGCATCAAGCGTCAGCCCGGCCGCGAGTCCTAACACTGCCGCGATCCCGGGGCGTACTCGCACCGATGCGAACAGAATCGCGATCAGCAAGAAGTCGACGTTCACACGCGTATCGAACAGTGGTCGCACCGCGAACTGTGCGCCGACGAGTACAAAAAATCCCAACCACGCGCGTGCAATGGCGCCGGCCGTCGACGGTAACTGTGACTGCGGAGTCGCCATGCTTATCGCTCGAGGTGCATCGGCGGCGGCCCCGTGCGCGGTGGCACCGTCGGCACCCCGATCGTCGGC
>JANXUN010000613.1 GCA_025356185.1 Gemmatimonadaceae bacterium | reverse complement strand
GATCAAATGGTGTTTCAAGACGCGACGGGCGCTTGGTACATCGTCTATGGGGGTTGGAAGCATTGCAACATCGCAAAATTGAACAACGACTTTACAGACGTGGTGCCCTTCGCTGACGGCAGCACGTTCAAAGAGATCACGCCGGCGGGATATGTCGAAGGCGCGTACATGCTGGTCAAAGACGGCAAGTACTACTTCATGTGGTCGGAAGGGGGGTGGACGGGGCCCAACTACGCGGTCGCCTACGCTGTCGGCGCATCACCGTTTGGTCCATTTGAACGTGTCGGAAAAATTTTGTCGCAAGACTCGAGCGTGGCGACGGGTGCCGGACATCACTCGGTGCTGCACGCGACTGGATCGTCCAAGTGGTACATCGTGTATCACCGGCGGCCGTTAGGCGAAACCGATCGCAACCATCGTGTTGTGAGTATCGATGAACTGTCGTTTGACGCGCGCGGGATGATCGCCCCAGTGAAAATCACGACGACTGGTGTACCGGCCGATCCCATGCCAAGGGCCAAGCGATGACAACATCCACTGATGATTTGCACGAGCACGTTGGTGCGCGCGAGATGCTGCGACACATGTTGGCCACGTTGTCGTATCGCGCGGCCAAAGCTGTACGCGGCGCGCCGTTGGATTTTGCCGCGTTACACATTGGCGAAGCCACGCGCACGCCCGCGCACATTCTTGCGCACATGGCCGATCTCATGGACTGGGCGCTCACGACCGCGCGCAACAACACCGCATGGCGCACCGCGCCTGTGCAAGTATGGAAAGACGACATCAAGCGCTTGTTCACGAGCATCACGGCGCTCGATCAGTTCCTCGCGAGTGATGCCCACATCGACGCGCAGACGCTCAAATCCCTGATTCAAGGGCCGATCGCGGACGCGCTTACGCACACCGGACAACTCACCATGATGCGCCGACTGGCGGGCGCGCCGATTCGTGGAGAGAACTATCAGCGCGCGCGCATCAGTGCGGGGCAAACAGGATTTGAGCAGCCGACGCCCGAGCGCGAGTTTGACTAACGCCGCTCCGCGCGACTTACCACCACCAGTACGGCGATAGCTCGTCTGCGGGGCTGTCAAAGAATCCGTAAGCGGGTCCGCTGTATAACGCATCGAACGCGTCGGATGTGTTGTCGCCGCCAGGGTTACTCCCGTTGGCACCCGCCGCGGCCGCAATCGTCGCGCCGCCGTTCCAGTCGGGTGGATTGACGCCCATCAGCCAGCGCACAAAAAAGTCGTTGCGCTTGCGCGTACCGTCGGGGCCTGTGGCACCGTGACCACCGTTGGGAACTACCAACAGATCAAACTCTTTGTGCGCGCGAATCAATGCATCAACGACCTGCATCGTCGATGATGGATCGACGTTGGTATCCATCTCGCCCACTGCAAGAAACAGATGCCCTTTCAACCGATATGCGTTCGTCACGTTCGACGATGCAGCGTAGTGCGGGCCGACTTCGCCCATCCATAATTCGTTCCACCAAATCTTATCCATGCGGTTGTCGTGACATCCCGAACTTGCGAACGCGGCGGTGTAAAACTCGGGGTGAAAGAGCAGCGCACCCGCGGCGTTTTGGCCGCCAGCCGAACCACCGTAAATGCCAACGCGCGAATCATCGTACCACGCGTATTTCGCATGCACGGCTTTGTGCCAAAGGATGCGATCGAGAAATCCCGCATCGGCAAGATTTTTCCATGCGACGTCGTGAAATGCCTTTGAGCGATTGTTGGTGCCCATGCCGTCCATTTGCACGACAATAAATCCCAACTCTGCGGTACTCAAAAACGCTTGACCGCCGCCCCATGTTTTGGGTGTGAAGGAACCCTGCGGGCCCGCGTAAATCGATTCAATCACGGGGTACTTCTTTTTCGCATCGAAGGTCGCAGGCCTGACAATGATGCCCCAAATATCCGTCACACCATCGCGGCCTTTCGCGACAAACACTTCGGGTGCGCGCCATCCTGCGGCGACGGCAGCTGACATATCGCCGCGCTCGAGCGGCAGCATCTTCATATCGGATACGCGACGCAATTCAACGACCGTGGGAAGATCAACGCGCGAATACGTATCGACAAAAAAGGCGTGATCGGCCGACCACGTCAGTGTGTGCGTGCCGTTCGCTTCGGTCAGCGCGAGCAGGCCCGTTCCATCAAAGTTGATGCGATAGTAGTGAATAAAGTATGGATCCTGATCGGCGTGCATGCCGAGTGCGCGAAACCAGATTTGC
>JANXUN010000596.1 GCA_025356185.1 Gemmatimonadaceae bacterium | reverse complement strand
GCTATCACTGCGGACTGCTGTCGTTGGGCGCGTGGCGTGACGCGACAGATTCAGCAATTCTCAAGCACTGTTCGCACGTTGCGGAGACAATCCCGCTGTTTGGATTCTACTTGCAACCGGCAGTCGGTGGACGACGCTTGTCGTTTGCATTTTGGCGGGAGTTCGCCGAGATCGCGAACGTAGTGGCCATCAAGATCGCGCCGTTTGACCGCTACGCAACGCTCGATGTGGTGCGCGCGATTGGCGAAGCGGGTCGCGATGACATTGCGCTATACACCGGCAACGATGACGCGATTGCGTGTGATTTGCTCACTGATATTCCCGTGCTGTCTGGCGGCCGCGATTCCACGCGTCACTGCGTTGGTGGTCTTCTGGGTCAGTGGGCTGTCTGGACGCATCGCGCGGCGCAGTGGCTCGACGACATTAGCGTTTGGCGCGCGTCCGGTGCGACGACGGTACCACGCGAGTGGTTGTCGCGCGGTGCCGCACTCACGATGGCCAACGCGGTGATCTTCGACGCGGCAAACAGTTACGCCGGTTGCTTACCGGGTATCCTTGAAGTGCTGCGCCTGCAAGGACTCGTGCGCGGCTCCTGGACGCTTGATCCGCATGAACGGCTCTCACCGGGCCAGGGCGACGCAATCGCGCGATTTGTCCGCAACGGACTGCTCGATGATGATTCGTTCGTCGCGCAACATCGCGACATGTGGCTGCGTCCGTGAATGACGGTTTGGTCTGGTAACAGCAACAGCAACTGCAACTGCAACTGCAACTGCATCTAACGCAGAGTTCGCAGAGGCGCAGAGAATACAATTAAATAGAAGAATATAAAAACGGAAATCGAAGAATTGTGAACGCACTTTTGGTTCGCATCTCTGCGTCTCCGCGAACTCTGCGTTAAAAGCAGTTCCCGCAGCTACGACAACTGCCGCGCAATCTCAAGCAACATCTCATCACCACCGCGCGCCGCAATCAACGAGATGCCGAGCGGACAGCCGTTCATCGTCGCGAACGGCAGGCTGATTTGCGGCAACCCAGCCAGCCCCGCGATGCACAGCAAGCCAAGCGCGCGTTCACGAAATGCCACCGTGTCCGCGGGCGACGCACCGAGTAGCGGCGCGATGTCCGGCATCGTTGGCAGTATCAGCACTGCATTATTCGCCAACATCGCATCAAGCCGCGCACGAATGTCCTCACGCACGACGCGCATGCGCGCGACCTGCTCAGGATCACTCTTTGCGACCGCCTCAAAGCGCGGCGCAATCTGCGCACCAAACGTCGGATGCGTGCGCGCCACCCACGCGCCGTGCGTCTCGTGAATTTCGCCAAACTGCAAAACGCGAAACACATCGAACCACGTCGCGAGACCTTCGTCGCTCACCGTCACCGACTGCGCGTGGCCAAGGAGCGCCGTAACGCGATCAACGGCGGGCGTGAGTGCATCGGCAACACCGGGCAGCGTATTCGCGAACGCGTCGTCAGCAATCAACACGCGCCTCGGCGTCAGCGACGCGCGCGATGCCGCATCGCCAAACAACACGGCACCAACGCGTGCGAGCATGCCGGCATCGCGCGCAAACCATCCGCACGAATCGAATCCCGGTGCCAACGGACAAACATGATCCAACGCGATGCGTCCGTGCGTTGGTCGAATGCCATAAATGCCGCAAAAACTTGCCGGCGCGCGCACCGAACCGCCCGTATCCGAGCCAATCGCGAAATCGACCAGTCCACCCGCCACCGCCGCGGCCGACCCGCTCGACGAACCGCCCGGAATGCGTCCCGGCGCCGCCACATTCACCGGCGTGCCGTAGTGCGCATTCTCACCCGTCAAACTGAACGCCATCTCTTCGGTGTGGGTCTTCCCCACCATCCTCGCGCCCGCCGCCAACAGTCGCGTCGCCACCGACGCCGTTGTCGTCGCCGGCCCATGCGTTGCCAGCCAATCCGGACTGCCAAAGCCGGTTTTGTGACCGGCGATGTCGTAGATGTCCTTTAGGCCAAATGTGAGTCCAGCAAGCGGCCCATGCCCCGATCCCTCAAGGGCCACGTGCGTGTGCCGGCAAAACGCGTTGAGGGGGTCACGATCGAGAATGCTGCGATGTGTCTGCATGAGATATCGTAGCACGATAGCGAACCGTCTGCCCAACGCGTAATTCTGCGGGAGTCATCTGTCCGCACCTCACCGGAGGCAGTCGCATGTCGATGTCGAACGAGTTGGATCTGCTCGAACAGTCAGAGATTGAGGTCCAACAGCAGGCCGACGCTATGTCGTTCTCAAGTGATCTTGACCGACGCAAATTTGTCTTCATGTCGCTGGCATCGGCCGCGGCTACGACATTCGGTTTCGGCGCCCGTGCCCTCGCACAGGGTCGTGCCGGTGGTGGAGGCGGAGGTGGCGGTGCTGGTGCCCAGCCCGCAGTTCCTCCTGTTCCGCTCGACAACATGGAAGCGGTGTCGTGGTCGTTTCAGCCGTATCCCGGCGGGACCGGTGCGCTCCTCGAAAAGACATACAACGAAAAAGGGATGGCGGCCTTTAAGCGCCAACCGTTTGCGTGGAATACCACGACGCCCGGCGCATTTCCCGTCTCACCGTGGGGCACCGTCGCGTTTCCCACCAACGAAGAAGAAATCGCCTTTATGCCGATGCACCGACTCGCTGCGGCAATCAAAGGCGGAAAAATCACGTCGGTCAAACTCACCAGACTCTATCTCGATCGACTCAAACGGCTCAATCCGACGCTGCTCTGCGCAGTCACGATTCTCGAAGAACGTGGCATGGCCGAAGCGGCCGCGATGGACGCCGAGCTCAAAGCCGGCAAATATCGCGGTCCATTGCACGGCATTCCGTGGGGCGTGAAAGATTTATTCGCGGTCAAAGGCACACCTACAACGTGGGGTGCGCAAGATTTTGAAAACCGCGTCTTTGATTTCGATTCTGAAGTCGTAATTCGTATGCGCGATGCGGGCGCCGTGCTCATCGCCAAACTCTCCACCGGTCAGTTTGCGCAGGGCGCCAATTGGTTTCGTGGCATGACGCGCAATCCGTGGAATACATCGCAAGGCTCAAGCGGATCATCCGCCGGTCCGTCGTCGGCCACTGCTGCAGGCTGCGTAGCCTTCGGAATTGGCACCGAAACCTCAGGCTCGATTGTCAGTCCCGCTGCAACGTGCGGACTCAGCGCGCTGCGCCCCACCTTCGGCCGCGTCAGCCGCTATGGCGGCATGGTGCTCGCATGGTCACAAGATCGCGTTGGACCCATCACTCGCACCGCCGAAGATGCCGCGATTGTCTTCAACGTCATTCATGGCGCTGACGCAAAAGACACCGGCTCGATCACGATGCCGTTTCACTTCAACGCCAACATCGACTTGAGCAAGCTGCGCATCGGCATGCGCAAACAAAACGGTGCGAACCCCGATCCCGTTTATCTCGCATTCGTTGACAAGCTCAAAGCACTCGGCGCGAAACCAGTCGATCTTCCTGATCCGCCAACCGTCGCAGGCAGCCAAGGCGGAATCGATGTCGAGTCGTCGGCCGCGTTCGATTCGTACGTGCAAATGAAAGCCAAAGAACTGAACATGGACATGGCGACGGTCATGACGACGTTCGGTCGTGGCGCTGGACGCGGCGGCGGCGCGCCAGGTGCGGGAGGTCCGCCGGGCGGAGGCGCACCGGGAGCTGCCACCGGAGGTGCACCCCCAGCGGGAGCACCGGGCGGCGCCGGCGCGGGAG
>JANXUN010000347.1 GCA_025356185.1 Gemmatimonadaceae bacterium | reverse complement strand
GCTATTATTACTTTACGCCGTCCCGCATGGGCCCCGGCGAAAGTGCTGTGCGCGACTAACGCGTCATCAACACTACCGACCACGAGGCCTGTGCACATCGCACGGGCCTTTTGTTTGAGGTTCGGCGAGACACGGCTTCGGGAATCCCTTCACACGACCCGAGGACCCGATGATTATCGTCACGACGCCCGGAATTTCCGCAGACGCACTCGACCGCATAATCGAGCACGTTGAACGACTGGGATTACGCACCCATGTCAGCCGCGGCGAGCAGCGAACCATTGTCGGTTGTATTGGCGACGAAGCCAAGTTGAGCGAAGTCGGGCTCACGAGTTTGGATGGCGTCGAACGTGTCATTCCCGTGCTCAAGCCGTACCGCCTCGCGTCACGCGAATTCTCGCCCGAGAACACACAGATTCGTTTTGGCGATCGCGCCGACACGGTCGTGGGGGGACGTGAGATCGTCGTGATCGCGGGTCCGTGTTCGGTTGAAGGTCGCGACATGTTGTTCGACGCGGCGCATGCGGTACAGGGCGCGGGCGCACGCATGTTGCGCGGTGGTGCCTTCAAGCCGCGCACTTCGCCGTACGCGTTTCAGGGAATGGGCGAGCCGGGGTTGCAGCTGTTGGCCGAGGTGCGTGCAGAGACCGGCATGCCGATTGTGACAGAGGTGATGGATCCGCGACAGGTCGAGCTTGTCGCCGCGTATGCCGATGTGCTGCAAATCGGCGCGCGCAACATGCAGAATTTTGCGTTGCTCAACGAAGTGGGTCGTGTGCAGCGACCGGTGTTGCTCAAGCGCGGACTGTCGGCAACGATCACCGAATTGCTCATGGCCGCCGAGTACATCATGGCGCAGGGCAACGGTGATGTGATGTTGTGCGAGCGCGGTATTCGCACGTACGAAACGGCGACGCGCAACACAATGGATATCGCGGCGATTCCGGTGCTCAAGAAAGAAACGCATTTGCCGGTGATCGTCGATCCAAGTCACGCCGGTGGACGCGCCGATCTGGTGACGCCGCTCGCGATGGCGGCGATTGCTGCTGGCGCAGATGGACTCATTGTCGAAGTGCACCCCGATCCGGCGAACGCGCGCTCAGACGGTGAACAGTCGCTTAAACCGGCGGCGTTTGTGCACATGATGCAGCAAGTGCAGTTGATTGCCGATGCGGTGGGTCGCGGCATGTCGCACTATGCGCCAGCGGGCGCTGTATGACGCCGACAATCGAATCGCTGCGCTCAGAAATCGAAGCGGTTGATGCGCGTCTGGTTGCAACGATTGCCGATCGCGTGCGACTCGCGAAGGCCATTGGTTGTGCCAAGGCGCAATCGGGGCAACCCGTGATCGATCCGGCGCGCGAGGCGGCAGTGGTCACTCGCGCGTCGGTACTTGCACGACAGAACGGATTACCCGAAGACGAGATTCGCGCGTTGTATTGGCGACTGTTGGCGCTCGCACGGCGAGCGCAGACGGGAGAAGGTAGACGGGAGAAGGGAGACGACGTGCGGGAGACGGGAGACGAAAGAATCCAGACGGGAGACGAACGAATCAAGACGGGAGACCTAAGAATCCAGACGGGAGACGAACGAATCCAGACGGGAGACTAAAGGCGTGGCAACGTGACGCGAAACGTTGCGCCGATCACGGTGTCATCCAGTGCTATTTGTCCACCGTGCGCATTTGCAATCGCTTGCGCGATAGCGAGTCCCAAGCCCGCACCACTGGCGGTGGGAACGGGGCTTGTCGCGTTGAGCGTCGCAACGCTGTCGGGCGCGTCTTCGGCAACCGCGCGCACGAATCGATCAAAGATGCGCGGCCGCAATTCGACGGGAATGCCGGGGCCAGTGTCCGTCACGGCAAACTCAACACGCGATGCGATCGCACTGAGTGTGACCGTGATGCAGCCACCGGCCGGCGTATGCTTGAGCGCATTGTCGAGCAGGTTGAGTAACAAGCGGCGCAACAGTCCGCGATCTCCCTCGACCGTAACGGTTTCGGTCGCGGGGACATGTCGGTCGACGGTCAACTGCACTTTGCGATCGTCGGCGATCGTGCGCACACTGCGCACGCCAGCGGCTAACAGGTCGCCAACGTCAACGCGTTCGAGACGATCGAGCGGGCTGGAGGCGTCGGCGCGCGCGAGTAAAAAGAGATCGTCGACAATACGGCTTAAGCGTACCGATTCATCACGAATGACGGCGAGCGCTTCGCGATATTCCCCTTCATCGCGCGTGGCCCGCTGCAATGTGACATCGGCTTCGCCGCGCACTATAGCGATGGGCGTGCGCAATTCATGTGACGCGTCGGCAACAAACTGCTTCTGCGCGCGAAAAGCATCGTCAACGCGGC
>JANXUN010000345.1 GCA_025356185.1 Gemmatimonadaceae bacterium | reverse complement strand
AAAGCCTGGCGTGACGCTCGACCACCGTCGCATCACGCTCACAGTGCGTCCCGGGAGTACCGCAGAGGCACGTTACAAGGTTATGCATGCGTGGCATCTACGTGTGTTGCATGCGGCGATTCCGTCGCTGATCGAACAGTGGGAGCGACGCCTAAAGGTGCACGTGTCACGTTACTACCTGCAGCGCATGAAGACGCGTTGGGGCGGCTGCAACCATGAGGCGCGCACGATTCGGCTTAACACCGAGCTGGTGAAGAAGCCCAAAGATTTGTTGGAGTACGTGATCGTGCACGAAATGGCGCACCTGTTTGAGCCGACGCACGGGCCACGGTTTGTGGCACTGCTTGATCAGCACTTTCCGTCGTGGCGAGAGGCGCGCACGGAATTGAATGCGCTGCCGCTCGGAGGCGGGTAGGCTAACTGAGTGTTGGGCGGCGTCAATCACCGGCGCTTGCGGCCTGCTGTCTTAGCCCGTGGCTTCACACGCGGCGCCCTGACCAGCCACTCCATCGCGCCGACTGCATCGATCCACGTCGAGATTGACGCATTGACGTACAGTGCGGCTTCAGTCTCATGGCCAAGGATGTAACTGTCGGGAAGCTCTTCCGGCATCGCCACCTCGCCCAACAGCATGGGTATCACATGCGCGTTCTGCGTCATAGCCGCGTGAAGCGCCTTGTTCGCTTCGGCGACCGGTCCACGCATGCGATATTGATGCAATGCGATGGTGAACATCCACGACGCGCTCGCGTCGTCAAATTCGGCAAGTAGCGCATCGATCGCGGCCACCGAGCCGGCGCGCATCAGCCAGCCCAGTAACACGTAGCGCGTGCCCTGATTATCACCGGGATTGAGGCGTAAAATGGCGCGCGCCTCATCGAGGGCGGCCGGACGGTCGCCACTCTGCCACAAGAGGTCGGCGTACGTAAAACGCACCATCAGATATTGTCGGCCGATCGGATTATACCAGAGCGTCGCGTCGCCATCGCGCAGCTCTTGAGCCAACGCGCGATCGCCAGCGGCGATTCCATCACGACAATGCGCGAGTGCCGCGACCGGACCTTCAGCGACTTCGGCAAGCAACTGATGCGCGGCGATACAGTCCGCGTCGAGCGCAAGCGCATTAGCCGCCTTCGTTCTCACCTTGACGAGTGATCGTTCGTTGCGCGCCGACATCACCAAATCCTCGGCGCGTTCGCGATTCGTCACAGCTTTCACACGAGGCAACGGCTTTCCCATGACTTCGCGCTGCAGAAACGCGTTCACTTCGTCAATGTTGGCGAAATCCTGACGTCCAAGCAGCCGCGTCAGATCGCGCATCATGTCATCGCGCGCAGTGTCGATATCCGGTCCATTTCGATCGTTCGGTGTGTCGCGATTTTTGGCCATCTCGACCTCCCCCAAGGCGTTTGTCGATCATTGTGGAACGCTGCGCATCACCCCCCGCTGATCGGTCTGCGCGCGATAGCATCATACGTGGCACACGGAACATCCTCCAGTAGCCGTTGTCTGATACGCGGCGATTGCAGCACCAAGCAGAGGAGTAGGTCGCTCAACTCGCGCCGGCCGAACCTGTGAAAAAGCCTCAACACAGAATCCGTCGGGCTCAAGATCACCGCGGACGAGTGATCCGACCGATTGACTTCGCTCTGGTCGCAGGCCTATCGCCAAGCACCGCTCGGGGGGATAGGCCGAGGACATTCGATGACGAGTGCTTTCGTCGTTGCTTGATGATCGAGGCGCACATAGATGGATACAACGACCCTTCGAGTGTGTGATGATGCGGAAACGGGTCACCGTCTCTAACCTTACTGCGTGACGCATTTCATGACTCGTAAGGACGCATACTCGAATCGAAGGAAGATCGAATGAGTTGCAAGCGCGCCACGTTGTTTGCATTGCTGCTCTCTCTGACCGCGCATCCAACGCATGCACAACGTGTCGTACACGAAACGTTTGCACAGTGGACAAAGGCGCGTCAACTCACGCTCACGCCGAACGCTCGCTGGTGCGCGGCGGCCGACGCCGTAGGTTGCGAGCTCTCGGACAACGCCGACGCGCTGCTGCTACCAGACTCGGGAATTCTCACACTCAATCTGACCGGACCGATTCAGCGTTACGCGCAGACAGGAAAGTTTGTCGGCACGCTGTCACGACGTGGTCGTGGTCCTGGCGAGTATCGCTATATCACTGCGCCATCGTTGACGACCAGCGGACTCGTCGCGTGGTACGATCAAACGCAACATCGCGTGACAACCATCGCGCTCGATGGCACGCCGGGTCCGGCAAAACAGTTGATGCCGCCAGTCACGATCGCAGCAGTCGGCGTGGTGAACGGTGCGCTTGTCGTGTTTGACGTTCCCGCTGCGTCGAAACTCGGCGACACGGTTGTTGGAGTCTTTCACACGGTACCGGACAGCGGTGCACCACGCACGATCGCGCGAGTGCGCACGCGGAGTAACGGTGGTAATGGTGGACCAGGGTTGATGATGCCTGCGCCGTTTTCGTCGCAGATGATGTCGAGCATCGGATGGAGCGGCGACATCGCCTACTCCAGCGGTGCGCGCTATTCGGTAGAAGTATTTCCTTCGGTGGGGACGTCTTGGCGAATCGACGTCGACATGCCATCGCGCGCGGTGACTCGTGCGGACTACGACGCAATGGTCGCAGAAAAACTCGCCGAGTCGAAGGTCAAGAGTGTCGCGCAGTTGCAACCGATGGTGCGTGACGCGATCGCCCGCGCGGCGAAAACGATGCCGCCGTTGTCAAATGTGAAAGTGTTGCGCGACGGTACGGTGTGGATTGCATCGACTCCGGTGATCGGAGAAAAGTCCGTGAGATGGGACGTGTTCGATCGCAGCGGCGTGCGCGTTGGTCGCACCAGTCTTGCGCGTGATGCGCATGTTGCAGACGGCGAGAGGTCGTGGGTGTTGATTATCGAGCGCGGCGCTGACGATGTGCCGGTAGTGGTTCGATACGCGGTGTCGAAGTAGCAATCACGCGGGCGCGCCAGTCTCACGGCCATCAAGATGAGGTTTCAGTCGTGACCAGCGAATTCGTTCAGGGTGGACAACGGCGACCTCGCCGGTCGTCCGGGACGGCATGCCCAAGGTCCGAGAGTAATACCACGTTGCTCGGGTCAAAAATACGACCGCCTGCACTCCGGCAGAACAGCCGCGTATCTTTTTGACGTGATGTCAGCGCCTTCTCTCAAGTCCCGCATGCCAAATAATTCCGCACTCGTTGCGTTGTTGCTCGAAAAATCCTACCGCGAGGGGGACTTTGTGTTGTCATCCGGCGCGCGCAGCGATTTCTATCTCGATGCGAAGCAGGTCACGTACGACGCGGGCGGCATCGCGCTGGTCGGCGAGATGATGATGCAACTCATGATGGAGTTTCGCATCGAGGCCGTTGGCGGACTCACGATGGGCGCGGACGCGATCGTTGCAGGGACCGTCTACGCGAGTGCGAACACGGACACGCCGCTCACGGGCTTTGTCGTGCGCAAAGAGCCAAAGCAGCACGGACTCACGAAATTGCTTGAGGGTGTCAATCCCAGCGGAAAACGCGTGGCGATTGTTGATGACGTGATCACGTCGGGCGGCTCGTCGCTGAAGGCCGTAAACGCAGCGAAAAATGCCGGCGCACACGTTGTGCTGGTTGTTGGCGTTGTTGACCGCGAGCAAGGCGGGCCCGCTGCGATGCACGACGCCGGGGTCGCGTTCAGAGCGCTTGCGACAATATCAGAAATTCGGGAAGCGGCACGACGGTAGCGATACCGCGCAGCGCCTCTTCACGGATGAGCATGAAGAGGCGTTGCGACCAAACTTTGCGCGATCGTCGTCGGCCAGCGTTGACCGTTACTTTACGCCGGCTGCAGCGAGATCACATCCGGCAGCCGGAGGCGCATCGAACGTGCCTTTGACTGAAACTGGCGCGCCTGTGTTTTTGGGATAGCGCGGTGACGCGGAAAATTCGTACGATCCGGTCACGCGTTTTGCATCGGCCGCGGTAATCGTGACTGTGCCCTCCGTCGCTCTGTACTGTTGCCATTCTGCTGGCTGCGCACCAGTCGACTTGTCAATGACACCGGCACCAACGCCGGAGGGATTCTTTGCATCGATTGCATGCGCGCCGACCGCGAGCATGCCTTCGCCGTTGGTAATGCTGATCGACCACTGCGTGTTATTGGATGCCATCGCAAATACGCTCATCGACATCTTGCCCGCCGAAAGCTTGCTGACGCAAAAACCGACGTCTGTCATTGTTGTATGCGCCGTCTTTGCGCCACTGATGGACAGGTCAACCGTGCCACCCGTGTTGACGTTGCCGGCTGCGAGCGCGGCGTTGACTTGCGCTTTTGACGGAACGTTCGACGGCGTGTTCGCCGACGCGTTCGCTGCGACAGTCGATGCCGCTTGCGGAGCACTGTCCTTACCGCCGCACTCCGCTACGAGCGCGAGCAAAACGAAAAGTGTGGCGCGCTTCATGGCACCCTCACCAGTTCGACACGACGATTTTGCTGACGGCCTTCGCTTGTGGTATTCGGCGTCGCCGGCTTGGTGTCGCCGAACCCTTTTGTCGTGAGTCTCGCACCAGCCACGCCAAGTGTGGTCACGAGGTATGACTTTACTGCCGCGGCGCGCTTATCCGACAGCGCAAGATTCGATGCGGCAACGCCGACATTATCCGTGTGACCCTCAATCAACAGTTTGAGATCGGCGTGATCTTTCAGCATGTCGCCGATTTGCTTGAGCGTTGGACCCGACTCCGCGCGAATGCGATCGCTGCCGGTGTCAAAAAATATCCCTTGCGTTGCGACGCGACCATCGGACATCAACGCATCGTATAGTCCTCGTCCTCCCGCAGCGACGGTGAAATTCCCAATCATCACTGGGTCGTCGGCACTTCCCCACAGTTGCAAAAACAGTTTGTTGGCACGACCAAATTTTGCGGTCGGCACGTTCGCGACGCGCGACTCGTTGAGATACACTTTTACATACTCACCGTCGACCTGAATGCGCGCTCGTGCCGCGATACCAGTCAGCGCTTCGTTTGACGCACCGTCGATGCGTGTTGGCGTTTCTGCTTTGACGCCGCCGCCAATCAATCCCGACAAGTTGACGCCGAAAAATGCGTAGGAGTTAGGCGAGTCCACATTGGGATCGGCGTCGTCGGTGCGTAGCACACCGATCTTGGTTGGAAATCCCGGTGGCAGCGTCAGGTCAAATTCGATGGTGAAGCGTCGGGGTAATACCTCGGGCAGCGTGATCGATACCACGGTTGGACTCGACGACGCTTGCATCCATCGCTTGCCTTTCGATTCCACCACCTGCGCGTTGCCTTCGACAAACTGCATACGCTGCGGAAAATTGCCGACGCGATCTTTGCTCAAATCGTCTGAGAACAGCACCCGTTCGCCCGGTACGAAATCGAAGTTGGTCCATATTGCGGCGCTGCCACCCGACGGCTTCGCTTCGGCATCGGTATTTGCCTTCTCGACATCGGCCTTCGCCTTTTCGATGTCGGCCTGCTGCTTTTCGTTCGCCTTTTCGAGCTCGGCGTCTGTCTTAAAGGTCTTCACCTCCTTCTTCTCTTGCTTCGCCTGTGCAATACAATCGGCGTCGGTGGCAAGGCAGTTCACCGTGTTCTCGAGCTTGGCTAATGCCTTCTCGATCGCTTTGTCGACACCAGACTCGACCTTTTCCTGAGCCCGTTGACGCATTCGTTCACCGACGCTCTGCGCTGGTGAAATCGTTGAAACTGCTGCAAGCGCGATGGCGACGTACGCCAGCTTTCGAGTGATACCATTCATGAGAGTGACTCCTTCGGGTGGATTTGCCCCGGCGCGGCGGGGCCCGTACTTTCACCCCCCAACCTGTGGCGAACCGTCACGCTGACGTCCTCCGCAGCGTCACCTGACCGCCATCTGCGTGTTTTTTGCGACTCAATCCGACGCATTTGCCTGGAAACGTGTGATCGAGCTACGAATTCTTGGCCCTCTGTCGGTCACGGGGTGCGATTCAGGCGATGACACGACGGTGCTCCGTCAGCCAAAGCGCCTGGCGATTTTGGTGCGCATCGCGCTGGCGGGGCGTGCGAATTTTGCGCGTCGCGACGCGCTGCTGGCGATGTTTTGGCCCGAGCAGGATGAAGAACGTGGACGGCATGCGCTGCGGCAGGCGCTGCACAGTATCCGTTCGGCGTTCAAGCAGCCGGTGATTGATCGCCGAGGTGACGATGAGTTGGCGCTGGATGGCACGGTGATCCGTTGCGACGCGGCCGAGTTTGAGCGATTGATTGCGGCGGGACAGTTGGCGGAGGCGCTGGAGCTGTATCGCGGCGATGTGCTGCCCGGATTCTTTCTCGACGACGCGCCCGAGTTTGAACGGTGGCTTGAAGACACTCGGGCACGATTGCGACACACGGCTTCGACTGCAGCGACCCGTCTCGCGGCGATGCATGGTGAGCGGGGCGAGCTCGAGCTTGCTACGCGCTACGCGCTTGGCGCGCATGAGCTGTCGCCCGATGATGAAGTGGTGTTTCGACACTACCTCACGTTGCTCGATCGCAGTGGAAATCGCGCGGCAGCCGTGCAGGCGTACGAGCGATTTGCGAAACGACTGTTGTCGGAGCTTGAGGTCGCGCCGTCAGCGGAAACACAAGCGCTTGCGCGTTCGTTGCGAAGTTCGGCGACGGAAACGACGGTCGTCAGTCACGTCGATGCCCCGGTAAGCGTTCGATCTATCGCTGTTGCGCCTGCGGTTTCTGACGCTGCGCACGAGCCGGTTGCTCCAACCGCAACGTCGCGCGTGCGCCCATCGAGAGTGATGGCCAGCGTCGCGGCCATCGCCGTACTCGCAGCCGTTGTTGCACTCGTCGCACGTCCACGCGACAGCGCGAACACGAGCAATGTGCCACTCACGGTCGCAACGACACCGATGGCGCAGCGGCTGTACGACGAAGGAATGCGTGCGTCAGCGAGTAGCGATCGTCAGGCAGCAGAGCGGTTGATGCGTGCAGCCGTCGAAGAAGATTCGATGTTTGGACTCGCGATGATTCGGCTGGGGCACCTGCTTGGTGTTGGCGGCGCGCACGCAGAAGGGCAGCGCATGCAAACCGCGGCATTGGCGATTGCGAACCGGCAGTCCGACCACGATCGACTGCTCATAACCACGCTATTCGCCGATCACTTTGGTGACCCGCGACTGCGCGCGTACGCCGAAACGCTCGCCATTCGATATCCGGCCGATCTCGAAGGTCAGCTGCTCGTTGCGCAGGGTCGTCGAGATGCGGGTGAGTACCTGCGCGCGGTCGAACCGTTGCAGCACGTGTTGGCAGGCGGGTGGAATAGCAGTGGTGCGCCGACACAGTGCCTCGCGTGCGACGCCAGCCGAACACTGATCGAGGTGTACGAGTCTGCAGACTCACTGCGTGCCGCCGAACGTTCAGCGCGCGAATGGACTCAGGCGCAGCCGGCGAATCCCGCGGCGTGGAACACGTTGTCGTATCAGTTGGCGATTCAGGGTCGCTACGCGGATGCGATTGCGGCGTCGCGAAAGGCTGGCGATTTGTCGCGTGCCGACGATGCGGACGACGCGTTGAATGAAATTCTTTTGCGTGCGGGAGACTTCGAAACGCTTGACCACATTCTGTCGGTGCGTCAGGCCAGCAGCAATCGCGAGCGGGCCGAGGGCGCGGAGTTTTTGCGATGGCGTTTGTTGCGCGAGCAGGGTCGCTACACCGAAGCGCTTGCGTTTGCCGAATCGCATCGCGAAAGCCTCGGCACGCTGCGCATACAATCGCTTACGGATATCGGACGCCACGGCGATGCCGCAACACTGTGGGACTCGTTGATGTCGAGCGTACACGTCGGTCCGGAGCCGGCGCCAAGCGCGGCGAATGCACGCGCGGGCTATCGCATTCGCTATATCGATGCATTGGCCGAATTGCATGATGCCGCGCGCATGCAGCGTGAAATCGCGGTGCTCACGTCAGATGTGCGGTTGTCGGGACTCAAACGCGTACAGCTGTTGATCCCGCACGCAGAGGGGATGCTGCTGTTGGCGCGCGGCGATTCCGCAGCGGGCTGCGCAAAGCTGCGCGAAGCGGTGATATCAGCGACCAACGGATATGTGAAGACCTATCTGGCGATCGGTCGTGCGTGTCTTGCTGCGCACCGGCCGAACGACGCCATTCCTGCGTTGCGTTCGATTGTTCGCGGACCGCTTGGAGCGTCGGGCACGTTTGCAACGTTCACCGAAGCGCACGATTTGCTGGCGCGCGCATTCGATGCAATTGGTCAACGCGACAGCGCGACAGTGCATTTGCAGCGGGTTGCGTCGGCATGGGCGTTCGGCGACGGTGAAAAGCAGCTGCGTGCAGCTGAAGCAACGCGACTGCTCGGCGCGCCGACACGCTGACGGGCGTGCACAGTTTTCGCACGGTGCTCACCGCCGGCAAAAAACGTCCATACGATTCGTGGACGTTTTTGGTCATTCCGAGCGACGTCGCCTCGAAATGGGGCGCCGGTCAGCACGTCGTGCGTGGTACCATCAACGGTCATGCATTTGTTGGTACAGCATCGCGCGGTGAAGGCGTGGTGCGCGTACCGATTGCCGTGGCGTTTCGTGAATCATCGGGAGTCGCATGCGGCGACGTCGTCGAGGTTGTTATAGCCCGCGATGCCAAGCCACCGCGATTGCACATCCCGGTCGAGCTCAAGCAGCTGCTCGATGCAGATGTCACGCTCGTCGCGCAGTTTGACGCGCTGCCTCCGTCAATGCGGCGCGCCTGGGCGCAGTACGTCGGCGAAGCCAAACGCAGTGACACGCGCGCCCAACGCGCACAACGGGCGCCGGAGGGAATACGAAAGCGAGCGTATCCGCGATGACTCCCGTGTTGCATACTTTCTGCATGGGACACAATCGACGCGATTTCATAAAAACCGCCGGCACGGCGGCCTCAGCGGCACTTTGGCTTCCGCCGCTCGATGTCTTGGCGGAATCGGCACACGCCATTGGACATGCGACAGGCACGGCCACCGCGATCGCTGGCACTCGAGTGGTTGGAGCGGCGCGTCGTGTGCAGCCGTTCGCGCTCGCCGACGTCAAGCTGACGGAGTCGCTGTTTGCCGCCAAGCGCGATCGCATGCTGGCGTTCGCACGCGGATACGGCGGCACCGATAATGTGTTTGCTGGTCCCGATCGATTGCTGTCGATCTTTCGGGAGAATGCGGGCCTGGATACGAAAGGCGCCGCGCC
>JANXUN010000558.1 GCA_025356185.1 Gemmatimonadaceae bacterium | reverse complement strand
AAACGCGTCAGTCGACGATGACTTGATACGCACTGGGATACGGCGCGTCGGTCGTCATGTCAAAAATCCGGCCAGTCGCCAGCATCCGCGCGTCCAGTAGCGACCATGCAGCCCCAGAGGTGCTTGATCTCGAAGCGCATCGGTTGATCGACGTGCTGCCAATGGTCGAGTCGCACGACGCCGCGCTGCCGGTTGGCGCTGAGTGCTCGCAGGTGTTGGAAGGCAGTCACGCCGACGCAGTGGCCACCCGCGATCGATTGATTGTCCAGGCGCGCGCATTAGGGTACGCGCCGTTGGTGACGTTGCTACGCGGGGAGCGCGTGCGACCCGCGCTGCAGCTTGTCAAGACGCACCGCGCGGCGTAGTGCGCGGTGCCGTTGTCAGTGAAATCGCAAGCGGACGATTCGTTCGGTGTCGTCGGATTTGTCGGTAGTCACAGCGACCACAGCTTTGTCAACGACCCACGCGCGACCGTTGTAAAGATCTATCGCCCTCGGCCACTCGGCGACCGCGATCCACTTGCCGTTTGCATCGTACACATCGGCTTCGCGCGGTTGACCGTCGGCTACGACACGTTCGATCCACAGCGCGCCATCGTGCGACCACCACAGTCCGATGATCGGAGCTTTTGCCGAGGGTACTCCAAAGGGCAGCGTGCCCTTGCCTTCGGCAATTGCGCTGTCGGCGTGCCGGCGTTCGCGGGCTGAAAGTGCGACGGGCGCCACCGCGCGTTTGATCGTGCGCTGAACGCGGTTGTCTGAGTCATAGATCACAACCTCGTACCGCGAGGTGACGACTTCGGCGCGGAAACCGTCCGGACCATACGAACGGATCCAATAGGGACCGTACGGCTGGTAATAGTAGTTCTCGGAAATGCCTATCTCTCTTCCCGCAGCATCCTTCTGCATTTTTGCCACGCGATGCATGCCGGCGTACGCGCCCTCGGGTGTGATCAGCGTATCGGTACGCAGCACCGTGCCAGACATGCCATGCCGCAAACGCAGCGGCCGGAAGGTTTTTTGTACCGGATCAAAAAACCCCGCCTCATCGACGATCGCGCCTTCCTTGTCGAAGTAGACCGGTATTTGGCTTCCCCCGGTCCATTTGGTCAGCGCGACGGTCTTGACGTTCTTCACCTCTGTCCCTCTTACATCGAGTGCAAGCATCCGCGCATTGCCTTCATCGCGCACCCACAATATTCCGTCTTTTGCAAAAGTGAATGAAGCGAGCCCTTTAAACTCCATGGGACCCGATCCTTTGCGCCCGATCCGACGGACGAATGCACCGGATGGCGAGAACACTCGAATCTGCTGATCCTGCCGATCACCCACAAAAATGCGTCCGTCGGCGTCCAAGGCAACGCACGTGGTTTGCCCAAACGTCGCGTCGTCCGACGCATCGGCTCCGCCGATCGTCAGTTCAACCACGCCTTTCCAACGTGGTGGCTGCGCTCGAAGCGACGACGCTACACCAAAAACACAAAACGCACAGAGCGCACGGGCCAAATTTCCGGACAGTGTCATCAGTCGATACTCGCAGCAAGGGACAGCGCATAGACATGCAGTCGCAGCATTACGATATCACGCAGTTGCCCCAACGGACAGACCGCAGCACTTTCCTGCCTATGACTCTGCGATCGTTGTGCGCATCCTTCCTGCTGGCCCTCGCGCTGCCGTTATCGACTGCCGCGACGCAGCAAAAGAAGCCGGTGAAACCGGTGAGGACCGCGAAGCACACTGCGGCGTCAAAACTCGCGCCTGGACCCAGCGCGTTCACGACGTTCATCAATCGGTACCTGCAAGACTTTGCCCGGCGACACCCCACCATCGCCGCGGGCAACGGTATTCACACCTACGACGGCACGCTGGACGATTTTTCCGCCGCGGCCATACAGCGCGAAATTACCGCGCTCAAACGTGATCGCGCGACGCTTCGCCGATTTAACACGAAGCGTCTCACCGCTAGTCAACGCGTCGACCGGCGAATTCTTGACGGTATCATTGACGGCTGGCTGCTTGAGCAAGAGACACTACAAAACTGGAAGCGCAATCCGATGGTGTATGCGTCGGCGCTGTCGGATGGCGTACACAACCTCATGACGATGACCAACGCGCCTGCCACCACGCGGATGCGTCGTATCATCAGCAAGCTCAATGCGACGCCGAGCTTCTTCCAAGCTGCTCGCGAAAACGTCACGAACCCTCCGCGCCTTTTCGCGGAGCGCGGCGTCGTAATGTTCAAAGGCACATCGGCGATGTTAGGCACCGACGTCGCGCTCGCATTCGCGAAGCAAGCAGGAACGCCGTTAATGGACTCGCTCGCAGATGCGACAGCCGCCGCGCGCATCATGGTGGACGACTACGTGCGCTTTCTCGAACACGACATCATTCCCCAAGCGCGCGGGGACTACCGTATTGGCGGTGACGCGGTCGCTCGACGTTATCGTGCCGAAGAGCTCATCAATGTCCCACTCGACACTTTGCTCAAGATCGGCCAACGCGAGTTAG